>URUW01000086.1 GCA_900551205.1 uncultured Collinsella sp.
ATCTGAAGGCGGGCGGCTCCTGGAAGTTCGAGGCGCTGGGTACGGTGTCTCCCGACCAGGTTGCTAGCTGGGAGCGTTCGGACGTAAGCGGTTTCTAGCATGTTGCATGCACTGGGGGAGGTGAAGTCGTATGCCCGATAAAAAGCTGACTGAGGAGTTGCTCAATGAGCTTCTCGATGCACCGAACATCGATGGCTATATCAGGGAGCACGACTTTGCCGCCCCGTCGCTTTCGGACTACCTGAAGCAGCTGCTGCAGGAAAAGGGCTTGGAGCGTTCGCGCGTGGTGCGTATGGCCGATCTCAATGAGACCTTTGGCTATCAGATCTTTACTGGTGCGCGTCACCCGAGTCGCAATAAGGTGCTGCAGATTGCCTTTGCGATGGCGCTGACGCTCAAAGAGACCAACCGTGCGCTGACGGCTGCCGGGGTAAGCGTCCTTAACTGCAAGGATCGCCGTGATGCGATTATCATCTTTTGCATCGATCGCGGGTGTAGCCTCCAAAAGGTCAACGAGGAGCTGTATCGCTTTGGCGAGGAGACGGTGAGTTAGCGGCTGATATCTGAGCCGGCGGAGCTGCCGAACAACGATGCAAACGAACGGGGCGCGGATGCCATGGGGTGTCTGCGCCCTGCGCTATGATGGAGGCTATGGATACTCAGACCCCAACATATCCCGATGACGAGCTGACCGCAGCGCTTGCCGAGCACCTGGCGTCGCTCGATCGCGACGACAGCTATCGCGTGGAGCGTGTACTTAAGCGCTCGTCCGTTGAAACAACTGAGCTCGTGTACTTTGAAGGAACCGGCGGTGGTTCGCTCGGCCCCTTTGTCCGTAAACGCATCGATGCTTCGGCTCAAATCGGCGGGGCATACGAGCGTCTGTTTGCCGCTCAACGGGCGGGCAGGCGTTTTGAGCACCTGCCCAGAATCGTCGATTGCCGTCGTGTGGGCGACGAGCTTAACGTGGTTATGGAATATATCGAAGGAGAGACGCTCGGGGTGCTGGTGGACCGTCTGGGAGCCACCCCCGATTATGCATGTGAATTGTATCCTGCCCTTTGCGACGCCGTGGGCGAGCTCCATGCCGGTTTTGCAATGGCGGGGGAGACGTCGGCGCCGGTGATCCATCGCGACCTCAAGCCATCGAATATCATCGTGACAGGTGCGAGCCGTACGCTCGATGAGGGCCTGACGTTTTCATCGCTGGTGATTATCGACTTGGGGATCGCGCGCGTATGGCGCGATGGCGCCGATGCCGACACCGTCAAGTTTGGCACGCGACCCTATGCGCCGCCCGAGCAGTATGGGTTTGGGCAGACGAGTGTGCGCAGCGACGTCTACGCACTTGGCGCCCTGTTGTTCTTCTGCTTGACGGGAATCGACCCTAAACCAGGGCTCGACATGCGCGAGCAATGCGAGGCGCGTGGCATTCCCACTCCACTTTCCGATGTCATCTGCATGTCGATGGCGCTCGACCCGGCTAAGCGTTTTGCGAGTGCGGAAGCGTTGGGACGGGCTACGCGCGCGGCATACGATCTGAGTCGCCCCGTGCGGCCTCCTGCGCCTGCGCCTGTCCGTACTCCGGCCTCGGAGACGGTGTTGACGCCCCAAGGGCTCCAGAACCCCGCAGGGCTTCCTAGGCCTGCCGCCTCCGCTGCATGCGGTCTGCTCTCTCGCGTTCCGGAGTCTCTGGGGCGCATTTGGAATACGCTTGTCTGCTTCTCGCTACTTGTGTTCTTTGCCGGAAGTCACTTTGCCGTCTTTCACCCCACGGGAGCAAACCAAGGCTACCCGACGTGGCTTCTCATAATCGAGTATTTTTTCTTTGTTGATGGCCTTATGGTGCTTATGCATTTTGCGCTGCTCGATAAGCGCCGTCTTCGTCGGCGATTCGTACTGCTCGACAGCTATCGCGGCAAGAAACTCGCGAAACTCTGGCTCAAGGCATTGGGTGTGCTGCTCCTATGCATGATCGTCATAGTCGCGGTTGCCAATGCGACCGGCGTCGTCGATACCTCCGCTACCTAAAAGAAAAGGGCCCCATTGGGGCCCTTTGCAGTTGCACCTAGATGCGGTTCATCTGAGTGGCGACTTTGTTGTACCAGTCCTGCCACGTGGGCGGGCAGTACTTTTTGGCCGCTGCCGGGGTAAGGGTGGAGCCGTAGTTGGCGCCCAGATAGGCAACGTGAGCGGAGATGCCCTCGCTCCAGCTGCCAAAGCTGCGCCAACCGCCGCCACGGGCACTCCAGCCCCAGGCGTTGTAAGAATTGGCGCAATAAGCACCCTTGGTGCTCTCGATGCAGGCGATGGCGGGGGACCAACGGGGGTCGACACCGGTATTCCAAGCGGCGACGGCAAAGTTATAGCCCTGGCCTGCCATGGGGGAGCCGGCGAGATAATTGTCGATGCGGCTCGTCCACTCATTAATGAACGAATCGTAATCGGAACTACCGGTATTGGAGTTGTTCACCGTGGTGTCTATGGTGGTGTTGGTGTTGGTGGCCTGGCTGCTGGAATTGCCGCCGCTTACGCCCTCGCCCGAGAGCTTCTCGGCGGCAGCGGCCTTATCGGCCTCAAGCTTGGCAAGCTCGGCGGCATTTTCCTGCTCGGCTTTTGCCTGTGCCTCGCTGCGGAGCTGCTGGGCCTGCGCCAGCGCATCCTCGGCGTTTTTCTGCTCTGCCTCAAGCTGTGACTTGGCCTGCTGGAGCTCGGCCTTGTTCTGCTCGAGTTCGGTTTGCATATTATTGAGCTCTTCGATCTCGTCGACGCTCGAGCTCGTGATCTGGTTGGTGTATTTGCAGGTCGTGATGAACTCACCCAGGCTCTGCGCATTGACCAGGAAGCTCACGATGGGATTGGTGCCTTTCTGATACTTGTACAGATCGCGCATGGCGGAGCTTGCCTTGGCCTGCTGCTCGGGAAGTTTAGCCTCGATTTCCTCGATGCTTGCCTCATTGGAGTCAATCTGCTTTTGCAGGTCATCGAGTTTGGTGCGGGCGTCGTTGTAGGCGCTCGTGGCGGCTTCGATCTTCTGCTGGGCTGCGGAAAGCTGGTCCTGCGTTGCCTGCGAGGCGGCATACGCCGCAACGGGGGAGAGCATCGGCGTGGCCGTCAGCGCAACGGCGAGCGCGGCGCTCGTGATGATACGAGCCGGCTTCGACGCAATGAGCGCTGCGGTGCGATGATTCGAATGCTGCATCCAGTCCCTCTGCAATCAATCGTAGGTTATGGTTCGAACGGTATTCTACTACTGCTTTCGACCTCAACTTGAACCTTAAAGGTTCCAAAGGGTCAAGTTGAACTTGAGGCTTTGGCTTTGACCTGCAGTTATGATGAATTGTTGAGAAACCATAGAGTTCAACTTTAACGTTACGGAACCCTGTCGAGAGGGTTTTTTTATCAAAAGTCGCCTCATGTGGGGTTTTGCAACTACAGGGTCCCATCACGGCGAGGGCGGATTTCATGCTGGACGATTGCGTCGATTGCCATAGATACGGTGGAGCTTTGGGCGCCGGCGGTTTGGCACGCTAGAATAAATCAGTTGCGCAAAGACCGCCCGTTGTGTGGGCAGTTCATGATAGGAAGTTTCCATGGCATTGCAGTTTACAGAGCGCGAGTTCATTCCCGTGCTGCTCGGTGGCGACATCAACGCCTATTCGGTGGCGCGCGCCTTCTACGAGGAGTACCAGGTCAAGAGTCTGGTCTTTGGCAAGTACCAGACGGGTCCCGCGTACCGCAGCCAGATTATCGACTACACGCCCAACGTGGATATCGATACCATGCCCGTGATGCTCAGGACCGTCAACGGCATTGCCCAAGCGCATGCCGATAAGACGATTGTCCTTGTGGGCTGTGGCGATAACTATGTTGCCCTCGTGGCTCAGGCCAAGGATGCCCATGAGTTGGCGGATAATATCGTCGCGCCTTACGCTCCCTATAGCATGCTTGAGCAGTGTCAGAAGAAGGAGATCTTCTACGAGCTGTGCGAGAAGCATGGCGTGCCCTATCCGCATACCTTTACCTTCACCATGGCGATGCTGAACGCCCAAGGCGAGGCGCCTGCCGAAGTGCTCGACCAGATCGATTTTCCCTACCCGATGATTCTGAAGCCTTCTGACGGCATCATGTGGTGGCAGCACGAGTTCGAGGGCCAGAAAAAGGCCTATGAGATTGCCGACCGTGCCGAGCTGGAACAGGTCATTCGCGACTCGTATGCCAGCGGCTACACCGACGACCTGATCTTGCAGGATCGCGTGCCCGGCAATGACGAGTACATGCGCGTGCTCACCAGTTATTCCGACCGCAACGGCAAGGTGCGCATGATGTGCCTGGGTCACGTGCTGCTCGAGGAGCATCAGCCTCACGGTGTCGGCAACCACGCCTGTATCATCACCGAGCCCAATGACGAGCTCATGGGCGGCGTGCGCAAGTTGCTCGAGGACCTTCACTTTGTGGGCTATTCCAACTTTGACGTTAAGTACGACGAGCGCGACGGCTCGTTTAAGTTCTTCGATTTCAACACGCGCCAAGGTCGCAGCAACTACTACGTCACTAACAGCGGCTTTAACGTTGCCAAGTATGTGGTGGACGAGTATGTGTTCAACCGCCCGTTTGAGCCGGAGTTTGTGACGGCGCAGGACGAGGCGCTGTGGATGGTCGTTCCCATGGGCGTTGTCGACAAGTACGTCAAGGATCCCGAGCTGCGCGCTAAGGTGCATCGCCTGGACAAGGAAGGCAAGGGCGCCGACCCTTCGTTTATGAAGGGCGACTTTGTCTTTAACCGCTGGCTGCGCATGTGGCACACCAAGCTGCGTCACTTTAAGCTGTTCAAGACGTATTACAAGTAGATGAGTGCGGCGCCCGTCCGGTTTACATCGGGCGGGCGCGGGTATGATACGCGCAATTGCGGAAGCGTCACCAAGGAGGCGGCGATGGAAAAGCTGGGAGTTATCGGCGGCATGGGCGCCGAGGCCACGTCGTATTACTACGACCAGGTGGTGCGCCATACGGCTGCTGCCTGCGATCAGGAACATATCGACATGGTGGTGCTCTCCAAGTCGACCATGCCCGACCGCACGCTTGCCATTAAGACCGGCGAGCATGCCAAGCTGCTGGCGACCATGAAAGAGTGTGCCCAGGCACTCGAGTCGCTGGGCTGTGCGCACATTGCCATTCCCTGCAACACGTCTCACTACTTCTACGACCAGATCCAGTCGTTTACGAAGGTGCCGATTATTCACATGCCGCGTGAGTCGGTGCGCTATGCCCTTGCGGGTGCGGTGATGGGGGAGTGCGAGTTCGACCCCAACCTGAGTATGCCGGCCGAGCCGGTGCACAAGATTGGCATCATGGGCACCGACGGAACCGTGGGCGCGGGCGTCTACGGCCGCGAATGCGAGGCTGCGGGTGTTGAGGTCGTCTATCCCAGCGAGAAACGCCAGAACGATGTGATGTCGCTTATCTACGATGATGTGAAAGCCGGACGTGAGCCCGATATGGATAAGTTCGACCGCGTGATGTGGGAGTTCGCCCGTAGCGGCTGCGACCGTGTCATTCTGGCCTGCACCGAGCTATCGGTGCTGCAGAAGTATCGAGAGATGCCCGAGATCACCCTCGATGCCATGGATGTCCTGGTGCGCGAATCCATCATCCGCAGCGGCGCCCCCTACCGCCTCTAGCTTCCGACCTGTCAAAAAGGACAGGTTAATTTTGGTAGGTTTTATCTGGTGAAACAGTAAAGGCCTCGGCTCGTTTGGTGCGAGCCGAGGCCTTTTGCGTTGGGCGGTTGCTGCCGGTGACGAACTAGAACAGGAAGCCGATGGCGATGAGGGCGATGCTGACGATGAGCACGGCGATGTCCAGGCCCTTGATGGGGTAGCGCTTGTACGAGCTGGCGCGTGTACGCAGATAGAAGCCGCGCTGTTCTGCCGCCAAGGCTGTGGCATCGGTCTTGCCCACGCTCGAGATGAGCAGTGGCACGCACAGTGGCAGCATGAGCTTAAGCTTCTTGATGGGGTTCTTGGTGTCGTACTCGACGCCGCGTGCGGTCTGCGCTTCCATGATGGCGTTCATCTCCTGACCAAACACCGGCACAAAGCGTAGCGCCGTGGTAAAGGTGAAGGCATAGCGATACGGCACGTGCAGCACCTCGACGCAGGCGTTGGCAAGGTCGTTGAGCTTGGTCACCATGAGCATGAGGATGAGTGGTAACGCCACGCCCAGCAGGCGCAGGCAGGCCTTCGATCCCGTGATGAGGCCCGTGTCGGTGATAAAGCCCCACACCACGTTGCCATCGCACATAAAGGCTAGCTGGAGCACCAGCATGATAAGCGCGAGCGGAATCAGCAACTTGAGCAACGAGAACAGACGGTCGACGACGCCGGCATAGGCACCCAGCGCAAGGGTGAGTGCCAAAAAGCCCAGCAGCGCCACGTAGGTGTCGGACAAGAAGATGCCGACGATGATGGCGGCGGCGAGGCCCAGTTTGACGACGGGGTTCAAACGATGCAGTAGCGTATCGCCCGGCATGTAGTCGATGACGTTAACCACGGTGGACCATCTCCTTGGTAATTCGAACGACATCGGTGACCTCGCTCACCTGCGCAAAAGCGGGCGAGACGGAAGGTGCCAGACGGCGCGAGAGTTCAATAACCTGGGGAGGCTCCACGTAGGCACGCCGCATGAGATCGATGTTCGAGAATAGCTCGTGCGTGCGGCCGCGGTCGAGGATGTGACCGTCGGCCATTACTACGATACGCTCGGCAAAGTCGGAAACAACTTCCATATCGTGGCAGACCATAATCACGGCGCAACCGCGCTCGGCCATGGTGCGCACCGTTTCCATGACGGTCATGCACTCGCGGTAATCAAGGCCGCTCGTGGGCTCGTCGAGCACGACGATCTTGGGCTCAACCACTACGACGGAGGCAAGCGCCACCATTTGTCGCTGGCCGCGCGAAAGCGAGAAAGGTGCCTCATCGGCAGGCAGGCCAAAGCGGTCGATAACAAGTTGAGCACGACGCAGAGCCTCGGCGCGGTCCATGCCGCCAAGTTCCAGGCCAAAAGCGACCTCGTCGAGTACGGTATCCTTGCAGATCTGGCGGTCGGGGTTTTGGAAGAGCGTTGCGACCTCGCGGGCAATGCGGCTCGTGGGGACCGCGGCGGTATCCAGCCCCGTAACGCGCACGCTGCCCGAGGCGGGCTTAAGCAGGCCTGTGAGCAGCTTGGTGAGCGTGGTCTTGCCGGCACCGTTCTGGCCGACGATGCCCACGAGCTCGCCGGGATAGAGGGTC
>URUW01000087.1 GCA_900551205.1 uncultured Collinsella sp.
CGGTGGTAGATTTCGGAACGTGTCCGTCAGCCCCGTTCCGAAAAGCGAGCCGCATGCAACGGCCAAGCCACGACAGGCCCCGGGAGAGCGGGGACACCGGCTTAGGTTTATCGCGAGTTCCGCACGAACAGGAGGCCACTTAATGTGGCCTCCGTCGTGAGCAGGACTGTAGAGCAGGAAAGTTCATATGCGGCCGTTGGCGCCCGGGCAGCGCCGGGGATCGCACCTTTGCGGCTACAGCGTCATGTTCGGATCGGCATCGACGTCGAACGGCGAGATTTCTCCTCGGTCGAATTTACGGCGAGCAACCTCTGCGATCATGGCGGCGTTGTCGGTGCACGCCGAAAGCGGTGGCACCGTTACGCGGATCCCCTGACGCCCGAGCTTCTTGATCATCATCTCGCGCAGATGCGGATTAGCCGAGACACCACCGCCGATGCAATACTCCTTGCACCCGGTGGCGTGCAGGGCGTTTTTGGCCTTCTTGTACTGCACGTCAAAGACCGCCGCCTCAAACGAGGCCGCTAGGTCGGGCAGGTGAATCGTGCGCCCGGCCTTGGTCTCCTGCTCGATGTAGAGCGTCACCGCCGTCTTGAGGCCCGAAAGCGAGAAGCGATAGTCCCCCCTGCTGTTAAGCGCGCGAGGAAAATCGATCGCGCGGGGATTGCCCGTCTCGGCCAGCTTGGAGATGATGGGGCCACCGGGATAGCCCAGGCCCAGCGCCTTGGCCACCTTGTCGAAGGCCTCGCCCACGGCATCGTCGAGCGTCTCGCCGAGCACCTCGTAGTCTCCCCACGCCTTGACGTGAACAAGCATGGTATGACCGCCCGAGACGAGCGTGAAGATAAACGGCGGCTTGAGATCGGGCTGCGCCAGCAAGTTGGCAAACAGGTGCCCCTCCAGATGGTTGACGCATACGAGCGGCTTACCGGCAGCGTAGGCAAAGCCTTTGGCAAAGGCAACGCCCACCACGAGGGCGCCCACCAGGCCCGGACCCTGTGTCACGCCTACGGCGGCAAGCTCGCTGGGAGCAATGGCTCCACCCTCAAGACCAAGCGATGCTGCGGCATCCTCGAGTGCCGCGTCCACGACGCTCACGATAACCTCAACGTGCTTGCGCGAAGCGATCTCGGGCACTACGCCGCCAAAACGGGCATGAAAATCGATCTGCGTCGAAACCTGATTGGCCAGCATATTACCGTCCGCGTCGATAATCGCCACAGCCGTCTCATCGCACGAACTCTCGATGGCAAGCACCAGGCGACGGCGCTCAATTTCGGCGCGCTCCTCAACGGTGCGCTCGGGTGCAAGTAGCGGCCATACACGCTGCTCAGCTGCCGTCGGCTCGGGCGAAGCATTGTCGACCGGAAGCACCAGGGGCAGCGGAGCCGTCATGACGATGGCATCCTTGCCGGCACCATAGTAGCCGCGGCGCCGTCCTGCCTCGGTAAAGCCCAGAGCGTTATAAAGCGCGATCGCTCCCTCGTTGCCGTCCTCGACCTCGAGCGAAGCCGTGGTGCAGCCGAGCATCTGGGCATCATAGCTCACATGCGACAGCAGCTTGCGGGCAATGCCCTCACGGCGATGTGCCGGGTCGACGGCGACATCCAGAATCTGCACATCACCGTCCACGACCATACCGCCGGCAAGGCCCAGCAGCTTGCCGTCGTCGTGTGCCACCCACCAACTACGCGGCGCAGCGACGTCCTCGCCCAGTTCGGACAGGAACATGCCCGGCGTCCACGCCTCGTGTCCGGCACCTTCAAAGCAGGCAACCTCCAGCGCGCTCGCGCCCTCGGCATCCGCCGCGCCCATGGGACGGAACTGCAGATGACGACCGGCGAGCTCATCGGCAACGCCCGTAATTTCGCTCTGTGCACTCTCGGCAAGACCAAGACGCTTGCGCTCGTTTTCCTCGGCATCCGAAAGGCGCGTGTAAATCGGCAGGACGCGGGCCGGATCGCCGTCACCCGCAGCGTGCGCGAGCAGCAAGCCCTCGCCCGAAGGCCACCACAGGTCGCGCTCCACGCAGCGGGCGGTCTCGTCCTCACCCAGCAGCTTGCCATAGCGCACGAGACCGTCACCGGTCAGCTGAACCTGGTCCCAGTCCGCTGCTCGGCGCCACTCATCGAGCGCCACGGCGGCCTTGACCACGTGTTCGCGCTCAAATTGACGCTCGGGGCCCTCATCGACCAGCATATACAGCGCCGGATATACCTCACCGCGCATAGCATCGGCCAAGATACCAAGCTTGCCGCGCACGCCAGCCTTCCACGCCGTCCAAGCGCAAGCGTCGAGCGTCGACACGCCCAGCAGCGGAACATTGGCACCACGCGCGAGGCCCTTGGCAGTGGAGATGCCGATGCGCACACCCGTAAAGGACCCCGGGCCGCGGCCGACCACATAGCAGCCAACATCGCTGCGATCCAGACCGGCTTGAGCCAGCACGCCATCAACGGTATTCACGAGCTCAACGTTGGCGTGACGGCGACACATGTGGTCGCCACTCACGAGCTTCGTCTCGCCCGTCTGCCCATCAATCCAGCTTGCCGCGCAGGCAAGCATGTCGGTCGAAGTATCGAGCGCCACCACCAGCGCGTTGTCGTTATGCAAGCTCATCTTGTACAGCCTTATCAATCAAATGGGAAAGCTCCATTGCGCGGTCACCGTGCGCCTCGAGCGTTATCGTTCGCACATCACTGTCGTCCTCGTCACGCTTGAGCGTCACCGAAAGATACTCATCCGTCAGCTCGTCCTGGAACTGTTCGCCCCACTCCAGCAGACAGGCACCCTCATAGCCCAGTACATCGAAAATGCCCGTATCCTCGAGCTCGTAAGCATGTTCCAGACGGTACAGGTCAAAGTGGAACAGCGGAATACGCCCTTGATCGTGAACGGCCATGAGCGCAAACGTAGGACTCGTAACCATATGCCCATCGCCCAGCCCGCGCGAGACGCCCTTGGTAAAGTGAGTTTTGCCCACTCCCAGGCCACCGGTCAGGATGAGCACATCGCCGTCCTCAAGGCACGGTGCAATTAGCTCGCCAAAGTACTCCGTATCGGCAGCACAAGTCGTTTTGTAAGTACCTACCCCCAGGCGCTCCAGGGACATATATGCTCCTTATTATTCCGAGGCGTCCTCTGGTGCGGGATGTCGCTCCAGATAATCGCCCAGCATCTTAAAGTCTTCCTCCAGCAGCTCCTGCCACGCCGGATTGCGCAGCGCTGCTGCCGGATGAAACGTCGGCATCACCACAAAATGCCCCATCTGATGGAACCTGCCGCGCAGCTTGGTAATGCCGATCTCGGTCTTGAGCACAAAGTGCGTTGCGGGGTTGCCGAGCGTCACGATGATATCGGGCCAGATGCTTCGAATCTGCTCGCGCAAAAACGGTGAGCAAGCCAGCACTTCCTCGGGGCGCGGATTGCGGTTTCCCGGCGGGCGGCACTTAAGCACGTTGGCAATGTAGACGTCTTCGCGTTTGAGCCCCGCCAGCGACAAAATGCCGTTGAGGTCCTCGCCTGCCGCCCCCACAAAGGGCTCGCCCTGCAAATCCTCATTGCGGCCCGGCGCCTCGCCAATAAACATCACGCGAGCGTGGGGGTTTCCCACGCCAAACACGATGTTATGGCGCGACTGGTAAAGCTGGCAAAGGTGACAATCGCCCAGAACGGCCTCGATCTCCTCGAGTGCGACCTCACGCGGCGCCTGATGGCTATGGCCGGGGATGTGCATGACGCCCATAGCGACTCCTACACGTAGACCTTGTCGAGACGCATACCAAAGCCGCAAGCGACCTCGTAGTTAATCGTGCCGCGTAGGCGCGCCATCTCGTCCATGGTAATCTCGGCATCTCCATCGCAGCCGACAATGATCATCTCGTCACCATACTCGGCCTCGGGAATCTCATGCGCCGGGTTGGACTGAATGGCGACCATAAACTGATCCATGCAGATATTGCCAACCTGATGCACGCGCTCGCCGCGATACAGCACATCCATACGATTGGAAAGCGTACGCGATAGGCCGTCGGCATAACCGATCGGCAGCGTGCAGATCTGAACGCGCGTACGCGGTACGCGGTAGGTAAAACCGTAGCCCACGCCCTCGCCCATCGCAGGGTGTGCCACGCGCGTCACGCGCGCATGGACGCTCATAACGGGATCAAGCTGCATCACGCGACCACTCAGCTCACATGGCTGCAGACCATACAAACCGATGCCGGCACGAATCATGTCAAAGTGCATTGAAGAATCGAGCATCGAGGACGGCGTGTTGGCGCAGTGCACGATACCGCACTCAAAGCCCGCATCCTTAATGGCCTGAACGGCCTCAGTAAAGCGCTGACACTGCAGTTTGTAGTCCCAGCCCGAAGGTTCATCGGCCGTGGCGAAGTGCGTAAATACGCCGTCGCACTGAATACCGCGATGGAAATTAATACCGCGGACAAAGTCGAGCACCTGCGTGTAATGTACGCCAATGCGGTTCATGCCCGTCTCGATGGCGAGATGATACTTGCCCACCTTGCCCGCCGCGACGGCACATTCGCCATACGCAAGAGCAAAGTCAGACGTATAGACCGAGGGCATGATATCAAACTCGAGCAACGTCGGAATAGCCTCGATAGGCGGCTCGCTTAGGATGAGGACGGGTTTCGTAATCCCGCCCTGTCGGAGCTCAACGCCCTCGTTAACCGTCGCCACGGCAAACATGTCGGCACCGGCCGAATACATGATCTTGGCGCACTCAACAGCTCCATGACCATAAGCATCGGCCTTGACCACGCAGCACAGGCGCTGACGCGGATTCAACAAGTTCTTATAGGCCCTCGTGTTGCGACGGAGCGCCCCGCGGTCGATCTCGACCCAGGACCAGCGCGTCAAATCGGCTTTATTCATGATTAGTCATCCGACCCTTCGTCCATGATTCCCAGATCTTCGAGCGCATCCTTTGCCGCCAGCTCCATGGCAGGACCGATCAAGTCGATAAGATCGGTCGCGATGACGCTCTTCTCACCATACTCCGTCGCCGCGGCAAAACCGGCGTAGCTGTGAAGTGCGACGGCGTACGAATACAGCAACTCCCAACGATCCATCTCGTCGCGCATGGTGGCAAGCGTGCCGGCCAAAATACCCGCGAGAACATCACCCGAACCGGCAGTTGCCAGAGAAGCCGGACCCGAGAGCGGCAGCAGCACACGCTCAACGCCACAGATAGCCGTCGTCGGCCCCTTGGCAATGACCACCAGATTGTCGGAGCCTGCAGCCCAGACAACCTTCTGCGCGGCCGCAATCGCGGTACCAAGGTCGTTCACCTCGTCACCGGCAACCAGGCGCGAAAGCTCACGATAGTGCGGCGTCATAACCAACGGCTGCTCGCGGCGATACATCTCGGGGTTACTATCAATACCGTCAATGGCAATCTTAGCAAGGCAGTTGAGTGCATCGGCGTCCAAAATTAGCGGTACATCAAGCTCGAGCAAGCCCGAAACCACCTGCATAGCGCCGGCAGACGTCGTCATACCGGGACCGCACAGCACGCAGCTGTACTTCTTTGCGATCTCGCACACCGTCATGCGCGCAGCGGCGCCAAAGGAGCCGCGGGAATCAGACGGAATAGCAAAGACCGGAATCGAAGGAAGTGCCATGCGAATGAGATTGGCGCAGGCGTCAGGAGCCGCGACTGCCACGTAACCAGCACCCGCGCGAGCTGCAGACTTGGCCGCCATAATGGCAGCACCAGGATATTGCGCAGATCCGGCGACAATAAGCACGGAGCCACGGGAATACTTATCGATATTCGATGGTAGCGGAGCAAAGTAATCAACTAAGTCACCGGGCTCGACAATCTCGGCGGCGTGGTCGACATCATCGATGACCTCGTCAAGACGGTCGTAAAGATTGCCGCAGATCAAATCGCCAGCATACTCAGGACCATCAGCGCTATACAGACCAATCTTGGGCGCAATCATCGTCACCGTGCGCTCGGCACGAATGCAGTCGTCATCAACAACGCCCGTCTCTGCATTCAGGCCCGAGGGGACATCAATGGATACGACACAATCGGCGCATTCATTGACCGTAGGAATCCAAATGGAGAACGGCGCACGCAGATTCCCGTGGAAACCGGTACCAAAAATGGCATCGACAACAACATCGGCCTTATCGATCAAAACCTCGAGTTCATCACGCGAGGGGCCGACGCAAACGTGCACATCGCGGCCGGCAGTACGACGAGCAACATGACGTGCCAGAGCAGCAGGAATCTCATCCGGTTCAACCGGAGAAACGATATCCACGTCCACACCCTTATGGCTCAGGATATCGGCGGCAACCCAACCGTCGCCGCCATTATTACCAAAACCGACCAAAACGAGAACCCGATCAGGATTGAGCTTCAAGACCTCGTTAGCGGCAAACTCACCCGCTAGCTCCATAAGCTCGGCCTTCGAAGTCCCTTCGCGTTCGATGATATCCTCGAGACGAACGACTTCTTCGGTACTCAAAACCGGTTTCATCTATGCTCCTAGCGTATCTTGCGAAGCATCGCCCAGGTGCTCCGTCAATGCTGAATTCTGCAGCTGCTCGAGCTCATCTAATACAGAGCGAGCCTCTTTAAATGTCTGTGCAACGCGTTTCTTGGTGCTCACCTTTTCATCTTTTGGCTTAGGCCGAGCATCTTCGGTAATCGCGATGGCATTCGCAACGGCCAAGTCTCCCGTAAGCGTAATGGAAAGAGCGACCTCAACAACGCCCAGTTCTTGAGCGATCTCGAGAGCACGGCCCGAAAGCAGCGCCTTCGGTTTGCCGAGTTTATCACGCGTTACCGAAACATCCTTGCGACCCACGCCTTGACTAAAACCCGTGCCGAGAGCTTTAAGCACCGCCTCGCGCGAAGCAAAGCGGCTCGCATAGTGAGCAGCGGGACGCGATGATGCATCGCAATACGCACGCTCTTCTTCGGTAAACACACGCCGAGCAAACGACGGCGTCTTTTCAAGAATTGATTTCATGCGGGAAATCTCGACGATATCAACGCCGATACCAGCTTCAGCCATGTTCACCTCCATATCGCACAGACTAAGTTATTGTAGCCCGTTCACAGAAGATGCAACAAACGAGGGTTATAAAACACAGCTACTATGTGAGACAAATTGCCCGAGATACAAAAAAGGGGGAGGCCGCGAGGCCTCCCCCTTTTTCAGTTTCGTTGACGGCTCGGTGCCGTCCACCGGTCAGCGGCGCCCTGGCCTCCCACGGGCTGGC
>URUW01000088.1 GCA_900551205.1 uncultured Collinsella sp.
GGAACAAGCAGGCCATACTTCCAGTTGTTGTCAGCCTTGTTCTTAATCGGCAGCACCTGATAGGCCATGCGAGGACCAAGGTCACGAGCCTGGTTCATGGCGAAGCCGGTGATGCCGCCCATGCCCATGCCAACGGCCCAGACAATCAGGCCGACGCAGATGGCGAGCAACAGAACGTTCTCACCAGCACGGCTAGCAGCAGCAAGGATGGCGCTGATGAACACAAAGGTGCAGATGGCCTCGCAGAAGAAGTTGCGGGCATAGTTCGTACCCTCGGTGGTAGGGTTGGTCGAGAAGATGTTGCGCTGAGCAATGGGATCGACGACACCTTCGGAAGCCTTGAACTCATCGGCATACATAAACCAAGCGATCACAGCACCCACAAAGCCGCCGAGCATATCGGCAAGCATGAAGGGGATGCAGTTGCCCCACGGCACCAGACCGACGATGCACTGGGCAAGCACCATAGCGGGGTTCATGCACACGGCGCCGCCAAAGACAAACAGGCAGACCGAGATGCCAAAAGACCAAGTGGTGATGGCAAACATATGGCCGGAGCCCTGATACTTGGTGCCCTTGAGCACGGTATCGCAGTGCACGCCCACGCCAAAGATGATCATGAGGGCCGTTGCGCCGAATTCACAGAGGAGTTTGGTAAGCATAAAACCTTATCTTTCTTGTCGGTTATAAACGATTCGTTTGGGCCACGCACTAGTGCTGCGCGACAACAACACCCAGGCCATCGGGGATGACGGCTACCTTGGCATCGGCACCCTTCATCTCAAAGGCGAGCTTGAGCGCCTCCTCGATAGTGTTGACCGGCGTCATGTGCATATCCTTGAGCATCTGGTGGTCGCACAGGTCGGTGACCATGATCACAGGGTGATGCGCCAGGATGCGGGCAAAGATCTGGCTCGTCCACTGGTCGGGCAGAGTCTCGTCCTTGGGACGATCGATGCAGGCGCGCTCAAACTCTGCCGGATCGTTGTCGGCAATGTTGTGATAGAAGCCCTCGCCGCCGTGACCGTCGGCGCAGCCGGCGACATCGATGATCACGCCGCCCTCGGGAAGCGTGGCCTCGGCAGCGCACATGCCCTTCACGGCCTGGTAAATGTTCTGGTCGAGGGGGTAGCCGCCGTTGGTGGTGATGGCGATATCGCACTCGACGGGCTCAACGCCGGCAAGGCTCTTCACGAACTCGCAGCCGGCCTCGTGCGCCTTGTGGATGTCGCCGGCAAAGGAGCCGATGACCTCGTGCTTGCCGTTGAGCACCACGTTGAGCACAAAGGCAAGGTGAGCCATCTCGGCGGCGGCGAACATATCCTCGCTCACGTGGTTGTGGCACAGGTTGCCGGCACGCGAATGGGAATCGTTCACAAACTGACCGTTGTGGTTGTACATGATGGTCTTGTAGCTAGCGATACCGGGCAGCACGGACTTACGGCTGCCAGAGAAACCGGCAAAGAAGTGCGGCTCAATAAAGCCCTCGGCAAGCAGCAGATCGCAATCGGCAGCAATCTTGTTGATGATGCACTCGCCGCCAGAAGGCAGGGTGCCGATCTTTTTCATCATGCTGTCGTCAGTTGCGACGTGCATAACGATTTCCTCGTTGGCAACGATGTCCTCGCCATACTTGTTGACGAGTTCCTCGTGCGTCGACGGACGGTGCATACCCGTAGCAACCAAAATACGCACGCGCGCCTCCGGCGCAGCAGTATGGATGTGATGCAGCAGAATAGGCATCGTCACACGCGAGGGAACGGGACGCGTATGGTCGGAGCTAATGATGACAATATCCTTCTTGCCAGCACAAAGCTCCTCGAGCGACGGCGAGCCATAAGGGTTGGCAAGCGACTCCTCTACCAGCTCTTCCTGCGATTTCGTAGTCTTAAACTCGTTTTGATGACCCTCCATCACACCCGCGAAGTTCTTGTCCTCGAGCTCCAGATGCAACGTCTTGTGGTCAAACGGCAGTTCACATTCAAACATTGACGAGCGCCCTCTTCCTTTCAACTGACACACTAGTCAAACCGTTGGAAGGATACGCCGCTCACCGAAAAACACCACCGTCCACCGACTCATTAACACAACGTTCATATTTGACCCACACCAAAACGGCCGCGATCCCAAACGGGACCGCGGCCGCCTGTCAATGGCACTATGGACAGGATGGCTTACACAGCGCAGAGACACACATCAATCCTGTGGCATGCGCGCGTAAGCTATCTTGCATAAATACGTCAATAAAATGCATAGAATGACGCACGGGTTTCGAACCGTAACAGGGTAGCCCCATCCGGAGCGTGCATTTTTGGGAGTATTCAGCATCGCGAGATAAGTCTATAGGGCTAAAAGCCTATCGAAAGCTAGGAAGCCTCCATGGCTCTTGCCTTCTAGGCAGCATGCGGCAAGAAACCAGTCATATATGAGCATCGCCAAGGCCCAATTGTCGTGCAAAAGCATCAACAGGGACCGCGAACGTCACCTATGGTCCTATGCATCAATCTTTAGCTGCTGAAAACTCCGTTTTTTGCACGTCACCCCAAGCACCACCCTCACCCAGCGGCTGATTCACCGAAGACCTAGGACGAAGGGGCCCGACGGGTTTCCCTCTGAATGCATTCCGCAGCACGAAGCCCCCTTATCCGCAGCTCCGAAGGAGCAGGATAAGGGGGCTTCAAGTGCGAGGACGCATTCAGAGGGAATCCCATCGGGTCCCGGTGAGAGCCACAGGGCTATCGATTACCCCGTGTTTTGCAAACCTGCCGAGACGCCGGTCACAGTCGAAAGAATCAGGCTCATGTACTCGGCCTTCTTCTCCTCGGCCATCTCGTCCTGGTTCATACGCACCTCGCGAAGGGCGCGAACCTGGGCGATGGACAGGGCGTCGACGTAGGGGTTGCGCACGCGGACAGCGCAGCCAAGCACGCGACGGCGCTGCAGCGGCCACTCGTCACCGACGATGGCAAGGACCCACTTACGGGTGAGCTGCATCTCGGTAAAGACCTTCTCGGACAGATCCTGGCGATCGCCCAGGTGCAGATACATCTTGGCGATGCGCTGGTCGGTCTTGGCGATCGACATCTCGATGTTGTCGATAAAGGTGCGGAAGAACGGCCACTCCTGGTAGGCAGCCTTAAGCTGGTCAAGATCGCCCAGCTGCTCGCAGGCGGTGCCCAGGCCGTACCAAGCAGCCAGGTTAATGCGAGCCTGGCTCCAGCTGAAGATCCACGGAATGGTACGCAGGTCGTCGAGCGACTTGGCACCCAGACCGCGCTTGGCCGGGCGCGAGCCGATCGGCAGCAGACCGACCTCGGTCAGCGGCGTCACGGTCGAGAACCACGGAGTAAAGTCCTCGGTGTTCAGCAGGTCCAGATAGCGCTCGTGGCTTGCGGCGTTGAGCTTCTCGGCCATATCCCAAAACTTCTGCGTGGTCTCGGTGTTGGTCTTCTCGACGCTCGGGGCCGACTGCAAAAGCGTTGCGGCGGCAACGGACTCAACATGGCGCTGAGCCAGCGTGCGGTTACCGTAACGGGCAAAGATGACCTCGCCCTGCTCGGTGAGCTTAAAGAAGCAGTTGACCGAACCCTTGGGCTGCGCCAGCACGGCCTTATTGGCCGGGCCGCCGCCACGGCCCACGGCACCGCCGCGACCGTGCATGAGCACCAGGTCGATATCGTTCTTCTCGGCCCACTTGGCAATGCGCTCCTGCGCGGAGTGCAGCGCGAGCATGGCCGTGGTAGGACCGGCATCCTTGGAGGAGTCGGAATAGCCCAGCATGACCTCCATGCGGCGGTTGGTCTGGGCAAGGCGCTTCTGCACCACGGGCAGCGTAAGCATCTGGTCGAGCACGTCGACGCAGCCCTCGAGGTCCTCGAGCTGCTCGAACAGCGGGATCACGTCGAGCTCGGGGACATCCTCCTCGTGTGCAAAGGACAGGTGGGCAAGTTCAAAGACGTCGGCCACATGCTGGGCGCTCTTGGTGAACGAGATGATGTAGCGGTGCGCCATCTTCTTGCCGTAGCGCTTTTGGATGGAGCCGATAGCGCGAAAGGTATCGATGACCTCGCGCGTCATGGGCTGCAGATCACCATGGATACCGTTCTCGTGGATATCCTTGAGGGCGCGGGCGTGCACCACGGAGTGCTGACGGAACTCCATCTCGACCATATGGAAGCCGAAGGACTCGACCTGCCAGATGATGGTCTGGACCGGGCCGTAGGCAGCACGGACGGCACCGCAGGCGGCCAGGGAGCGCTGAACGACACGCAGGTCATCCAGGAACTCGTCTGCACTGTGATACATGGTGTCGGTGATACGGCGAACGGTGGCGTTCAAACGATCGGCCATGACGAGCATGACGGCGCGATGCGGCTCGTGCTCGGAGATCAGCTCGGCGCGTGCCGTGTACTGGGTACTCATCTCGACCTGATGGTTCCACAGGTTGATGAGCTCGGCAGACGGCTTGCTGTAGGTGGCCTCGAGCGTAAGGTTGCGACCGATGCGGCGGCACTTGTCCTCGAGCTTGAGCACCATGTGGGTGAAGTACTTGGCGGCGACCTCACGGCTCACCTTGGCGGTGACGTTGGGGTTACCGTCGCGGTCGGAACCGATCCAGCTGCCGGGATGGAAGAATGCCGGGCACAGCGGCGGCACGGTACCGGCCTTATCACCCAGCACCCAGTCGTCAAAGCGACGATAGATGACGGGGATAACGTCGAACAGCGTGTTGTCGAAGATGTCGATGATGGTATCGGCTTCCTCGACCGGCGTGGGCTTCTTGAGCGCGATGGGGCTCGTACGCACCAAGGCGTCGATCTCCTGCAGCATATGGCGCTCGTTCTCCACCAGGTCGGAGCCGCCCAGACGCGGACGCTCCTCCAGCAGGTTGGAGATACGACGAATCTTGCCCTCGACGGCCTTACGACGGGCCTCGGTGGGATGTGCGGTAAAGACAGGGTGGAACTCGAGCTTGCCGAGCAGCTCGTTGGCGCCCTCGACACCCATCTCGTTTACCAACTGGTGATAGGCGACGGTGAGTTCGTTGGCGGGATCGACCTCGGTATCGGTCGATGCGCCGGCCTCGCGCTCGCGCAGCTGCGCCACACGGTAGTTCTCCTCCGACAAGTTTGCCAGATGGAAGAAGCTCGTAAAGGCGCGGACAATGACCTGCTGCTTATCGAGCGGCAGGCTGTCGATCAGATCGACGACCTCACGAAATGCCACGGCGGTGGGCTCGTCGGCAGTGGGCACGCCCTGCTCGTCAACGGACTCGTCGGCAGCGCGGGTACCGGGGTTGCCAGCATTGGCCACAATCTCGGCTGTCAAAATCTTGTCGAACAGGTCCGCGATCTCGGGATCATACTCGCTAAGCACACGACGTTCCAGGCGCAAGAACAGCACCAGATTGTCGCGCAGCTCCTCGGGGATCTCGATCTCGGCGAGACGCTCCTTGGACTCGGCATTCGAGCCGATTCGGTTAACGAGGCGGTTGACCACGGCAGCGACGCGCGCCGCGGCTTCGGGTACAGACTGGTTGCTTAGGTTCTCAGCCACGTTTCCTCCCATTCCTCCTTCTATGCACGTAACATGCGGTATCCATTATAGGCACTCGGCAAAAACTTTCGGAGCTGATTGCGCTTTACCACACAAAAGTATTTTCTGCATTGCAAGGGTTTTTGCCCCAAATGGTCGTATTTCTCGGTGGACGGCATATGCAAACGGGGGCATTCCGCATAAATGCGAAACACCCCCGTAACAATCGCTCTCCATGAGCAGGGCACGTTAGCAGGCCCGCAGCTCAAAAAGATGCGCTACAGGCGCTCGCGAACCGCCTCGACCACGTTGGCCAAATCGACGAGAACCTCGTCGTGACTCTGCATGTCGCGCACCTTGACCTTGCCGGCGACAAGCTCGTCGCCACCCAGGACCAGGATGAGCTTGGCGCCCACCTTGTCGGCCTGCTTAAACTGGGCCTTGAGCGAACGACCCTGGTAGTCGGCCTCGGTCACGATGCCTGCGGCGCGAAGCTCCTGCGTGATGGCAAAGACGTTCTGACGCAGATCCTTGCCGGCATTGGCGACGTAGACGCACGGGGCCTCCTCGGCACCCAAGTCGTTACCAAATGCCTGAAGGGCCAGCAGGGCGCGCTCATAACCGACGGCGAAGCCGACGCCGGCCGTGGGCTTGCCACCCTCGAGCTCGACCAAGCCGTCATAGCGACCGCCGCCACCGATGGAGCCGACACCGGCACCGGGAGCCTCGACCTCAAAGACAGTACGGGTGTAGTAGTCCAGGCCGCGCACCAGGGTGGGATCCTCGACATACTCGATACCGGCGGCATCCAGATAGCGCTTGACCTGCTCGTAGTGCTCGCGGCACTCGTCGCACAGGTTGTCGCCCATCAGCGGGGCGTCGGCCATGATCTCGCGGCAGTGGTCGTTCTTGCAGTCGAAGGCGCGCAACGGGTTGAGCTCGGCGCGCTCGCGGCACTCGTCGCACATCTCGTCGGCGTGGTCGAGAATGAACTGCTTAACCTGCTCGCGATAGGCCGGACGGCACTGGGCATCGCCCATCGAGTTGATGAGCAGACGAAGCTTGGAAAGATCGAAGCCCAGGCGCTTGTAGAACTCCATGAGCATGATGATGCACTCGGCGTCTGCCGCCGGATCGGGAGCGCCAAGCCACTCGATGCCCACCTGGTGGAACTGGCGCAGGCGGCCCTTCTGGGGACGCTCGCCGCGGAACATGGCCTCGGCGTAGTAAGCCTTAAACGGCGTGGAGCCCTGGGGCACCAGGTTGTTCTCCACGACGGCGCGCACCACACCGGCCGTGCCCTCGGGACGAAGGGCCAGACGCTGCTTAGGCTTGAGCTTGGTATCGGTGCCTTCGGTAAAGACGCGCTCCAGGTTGGCGCCGCTAAACACGCGGAACATCTCCTTGCGCACGACGTCGGTCGACTGGCCGATGCCGTGGACAAACACGTCCACCTGCTCGATGGCGGGCGTCTCGATGGGCTTAAAGCCAAACGGCTCGAATACGCTGGCCGCAATCTGCTGCATCTTTTGCCAGGCGCGCATCTCGGCGCCGATAAGGTCGCGGGTTCCCTCCGCCTTCTGTGCCTGCATGGGCAAACACCTTTCTTTTGTATCGCGTCATAGATAGTGGATATTATACGGCACAAAGCAGCAACGCGGCGGCGCGTCTGACCGAACGAGGGTATGGGGA
>URUW01000089.1 GCA_900551205.1 uncultured Collinsella sp.
AGACCGGAGGGGCGCCGGGGGCGGGAATCTGGGCGTACACATTTCCTACACATATTAAAACCCTGCTTACGTTTGCCAGCCGTTCTCTACCGCTCACCGAGGGCCTCTTTATAGTGAAGCGTCATATGGCTAAAGCTGATAGGCTCCCTTAGCCAAGGCACAGCCGGCATCGAGCAACTCATCGCGCTCCTCCACCGAGAACCCCTCGGCGTATACGCGAACCACCGGTTCGGTCCCGCTGGGGCGGATCAGCAGCCAGGTGTCATCCTCGAATGCCAAACGTAAACCATCCATATGGCTTACAGCCTGCGGCGCCTTGCCGCAAATCGATTTAGGATTCATGCCAGGAAGCAGCGTTCGCAGCGATTCGGCGTCTTCGGCCTCAAGGCGCAAATCGCGACGCCCATAGCTCGTCTTACCAAAACTGGCCTCGAGCTGATCGACCAAAACGCCCAAAGGCGCGCCCGTCTTTGCCATAAGCTCACACAGAATCAGACAAGCAAGGATTCCATCACGCTCAGGCATATGCGCGGCGATGCCGATACCGCCGGCCTCCTCGCCTCCCATGAGGACGCCGCCCTTCTTCATCTCTGCAGCTATATATTTGAAACCGACCGGCTTAACGGTCACACGACAGCCAAGCGCCTCGGCAATGCGACGCACTAGCGTCGAGCACGAGAGATTGACGACGACACGCCCCTCCAAATTGCGGAATTGAACGAGGTCGCCCAAAACAAGCGCCATGATTTGATGCGGATGAATATATCTACCGCGTTCGTCGACCGCACCGATACGGTCGGCATCGCCGTCGGTCACCAGGCCTGCGCACGCCCCGTCCTCGACAACCGCACGCTCGCAAGCGTCCACCCACGGCTCAACAGGGTCGGGGCAAATGTCCTCTTGATCGGACGACTGTCCGGCATGAATCTCGTGCACCTCGACGCCTAGCTCCCGCAGCAGGTCGGCAAGATATCCCTGGGCCGCGCCGCCCATGGGGTCAACTACCACACGCAGGTGAGCGGCTCGAATGGCCTCGGCATCGACAAACGATGCCACCGCCTGCATATAGTCAGGAATAATATCCGCGGTGCGATAGCGTTCCTCGATCCCCATCGGCTCGGGGGCCATAGTCTCTTCGAGCTCTTCGATGACATCCTGATTGGCCGTCGAGCCATCTCCCATGCGCAGCTTAAGGCACAGATACCCCTGCGGATGATGGGATCCCGTCACCATGAGCGCACCGCAGGCCTCGCCGTCATACGCCGCCGCCCACGTAAGGGCGGGGGTCGGAACAGGCCGAGATGCGAGCACTGCGTCCAATCCATGAGCGGCAAGCACGCCTGCCGCAAGCTCAGCGAACTCGCGCGCTAAGGGCCGAGTGTCGAACCCTATATATACCGTTTTGCCCGGATTGGTCTTTTGCCACAACTCGCCGACGGCATCGGCGATACGGGCAACGTTATCGGCAGTGAAGTCCTCATCGACGCGAGCGCGCCAACCGTCAGTTCCAAAATGAATTATCGCGCACACGCGCAGACACCTCGCAGTGTTTGGATCATGGTACGCATGAGGTATACCCGCAGCACGCACCCGGCAACCTGCCGGTACCAGCATTCACCATTTGGGCAAATGCTGCCGAGGACATGCAGGCAATAAAAACCGCCCCGTATGGAGCGGTTTTGCCCTTTATATATCGAGCGCCTCGGCCATCGCTGCCGTAGTGATTGCCGTGGTTCCACAGCAACTGCCCACCATTGCGGCACCGGCATGTCTCCATTCGATGCATGCGCGCGCGAAAGCTTCGGGGTTCTCGTGCCATACGGGGCCATCCTGAGTCTGGACCGGATCGCCTACGTTGGGACGCACCGTGACGGGAGTAGTCGCCGATGCAACCATCCTGGGCACCGCCGCGTTCGCGGCCGCAAGCGAACAGCAATTAACACCAACCGAGTTTGCGCCGTGTTTTTCGGCGTACAAAACGGCTGCCTCGATGTTGAGGCCATCGCCCAACAGGTCGCCTTTATCGTCAACGACAAAACTCACCAGGACAGGCATGCCGTCGGCGGCATCTCGGGCGCCGGCAAGCGTGGGCTGCAAATTACGGATAGACGTCACCGTCTCGATCAGCAGACCGTCAACACCAGCATTGAGCAAGGCGTGCGCCTGTTCGCGCGCAATGCCTCGGATTTCACGATACTCGACAGAGTCTTCGGCAAACCACTCAATACCGATCGGGCCCATCGAGCCCAGTAGCAGCTGAGGGTGCGCCTGGCGGGCATCGTCGACGGCCCCGCGATTGACCTCCGCCACGGACGGCGCAATCTGATCGTGCTTGAGGGCATAGCTCGATGCCTGAAAGGTGTTGGTAATGAGCACCTGCGCGCCGGCGGCGACATACAAGCGATGAATACGAGAAACGGTCTGCGGCTCTGCCAGATTCCAAAACGCCGGTGGAATGTCGGCGGCATCGTACTCACTCAACAGAACACTGCCCATGGGGCCCTGCGCCAACAAGGTCTCGCTCGACAAGCGGCGCGTAAGTTCCTCGGCACCAAAGCGGTTGTAATAACTCGTATCCATATATATCCCGCTATTCCTCGACGCTGATTCCCTGCTTTTCGAGATAGGCGAGCCAGCGGTTCATCGTGTCCTCGGATAGCGCATGCTCCATCATGCAGGCCTCGGAATCGGCTCGCTCAAATTCGACACCGAGCTCCTGAACCAAAAACGTGCGGATGAGGCGATGACGGTACCAGATAGCCGTACCAACCTCGCGGCCGCGATCGGTCAGGACTACCTTGCCGTAGTGCGATTGCTCGACAAGTTCGGATGCTTTGAGCGCCGAAACCGCTTTATTGACCGATGCCTTGGAGACGCCAAGGCGCTGCGCGATGTCGACCGATCGCACGCCGTTGGTTTCCCCCTCTTCGCTTTCAATGCGAACCATGCACTCCAAGTAGTCTTCGTTCGCCACCGTCAGATGTAGTTCGCGCGAGCTATTTGTTGTATCCATGATCTTCCGTCCCTTCTGCATTCATTGGCTGATTCTACCCCATCCAAGCGTCGCGGTATGCCGTGGCATACCGTGCTAGAGTTCTTGTTGCACACGACGACCAAGATTGGAGCGGTCTTTATGGAAAACACCACCACGAACCCCGATGTCCTCGAGCGCTTTTTGCGCTACGTCCAGATCAACACGCAGTCCGAGGATGCAAACTGCGACCAGGTACCCTCGAGCGCCGTTCAGTTTGACCTTGCCAACGTGCTGGCTGAAGAGCTGCGCGAGCTTGGTGCGGAAGATGCCCACGTGACCGAGCACGCCTATGTCTGCGCGCATATCCCCGCAAGTGTGGGCGCTGAGGACAAGCCCGCCCTGGGCCTGATCGCCCATCTCGACACCACCGAAGTTGCACCGGGCGCCGGCGTGAAGCCGCACATCGTGCACTACGAAGGCGGCGACCTGGTCTGCGGCACGGTTGACGGTAAGCCCGTTGCCATGAGTACCGCCAAGCTTCCCGCCCTGAACGACCTCGCGGGTGAGGACCTGGTCTGCAGCGATGGCACCACGCTGCTGGGCGCGGACGACAAGGCAGGCGTCGCCGAGATCATGTCGCTTGTCGCGCGTATCGCTCAGGACCCTTCTCTGCCCCATCCCGCACTCGGCATTTGCTTCTGCCCTGACGAGGAGATCGGCCACGGAGCCGAGCTGTTGGATATCGATACCTTTGGCTGCAAGTATGCCTACACGGTCGACGGTGGCCCCATCGGCGAGCTGGAGTGGGAGTGCTTTAATGCCGCTGAGGCGACCGTCTGCTTTGAGGGCCAGTCCATCCACCCGGGCGACGCCAAAGGCCGTATGGTTAACGCAGGCAATCTGTTCTGCGACTTCAACGCGTTGCTCCCCTACGTGCAGCGCCCGGAGTATACGGAAGGCTACGAGGGCTTTTATCACCTTGAGAGTGTATCTGCAACCGTCGATCACGCCACAGCGCGCTATATCGTCCGCGACCATGACGCAGCCAAGTTCCAGCAGAAACTCGACCTTATTGATGCCGCCGCCTCGATGCTCAACCAGCGCTTGGGTGAGGAGCGCGTGACGGTCGAGATTAAGCAGCAGTATCGAAATATGGCCGAGATCGTTCGTGACTTTCCCGAGCTTATTGATGTTGCCAAGGAAGCCTACCTTGCCTGCGGCGTTGAGCCCCAAGTGCTGCCGATTCGCGGCGGCACCGACGGCGCGCAGCTGTCGTTCCGCGGTCTGCCCTGCCCCAACCTTTCCACCGGCGGCTATTGCTACCACGGCGTCAACGAATTCGTCCCGGTCAGTTCGCTCGTCAAGATGACCGACGTGCTCCAGGAGCTCGTCGCCCGCTTTGCATAAGCCTGGCTGCACAAGTCAAAAAGACGAATCGCCCCGTCCTCAACCAAGAACGGGGCGATTTTTTGCTGCAATGAGAACAGGTTGACGCACGCCAGCCTCTTAACGCAAGGAGTGTCCCAAACTGCCGGCACAAAAGGAACGTTCCCAAGTGCCAAGTGCATCAAGAGTGTCCCCTTTGACCAGTCGTTTAAGAACGTCCCCAATGACTAACGTCGCAGGTTGATGACGGGCAGCGAGCGGGTCGCATTTGAGACAAGGTGACGTGAAACGAAAGGGCGCTGACCTTCTGGTCGCGCCCTTGAAGTTGAACGTCAGATTGTCCAAATGCGGCCCGCGCAGCGTCAAGCGGTTACGCGGTTTGGTAAAACCGCGTAACTTAGTAGTTGGCTTCGTAGCCGTTGCCGTCGCCCGTGGGCTCTTCATAGTAATCGGAACTGTCGCTCGAATCGTCGGAATCGTCAGAGCTGACCGATGAGGTTGCGGTACCGTTTGCGTAGTCGTCAGACGTGTTGTTGCTGAGGTCACCGATCGTAGAGCTGGAGCCGTCGGAAAGACCCATGGTGTTGGGACCCTTGGGATCCTTGCCGGCATCGACGCGCTCCATCATTTCCTTGAGCTCGTCCTCGTAGACAAAGACATAGCTCACGCCGTCGATCATGGTGCTGTCGTCGGCGTACGAGGGCAGGTTGGCCGAGTAGATACCGTCGACATCCATACCGCGCATGGCATTGACCGTAGCCACGATATCCTGAACGCTCATATCGGTTACGAGCATATCGGACAGCGAATTAACCAGGCCAAAGATCTTCGTGGCATCGAAGTTATTGAGAATCTGGTTGGCAAGGGCGCCAAGCACCTGACGCTGGTGGCGCATGCGCGTGTAATCGCCGTCGGCATAGGTGTAGCGGCAGCGGGCATAGGTAAGGGCGGTGGCACCGTCCATATGCTGCTGGCCAGCGGTAATCTTAATATCCAGGTGCTCGGGGTCGTCAACATCATCGGTTGCGTTAATGTCGATACCGCCAACCGAATCAATCAGCGCCTGCATGCCGTCGAAGCTGACCTCGGCATAGTGGGAAATCTGAACACCGCACAGCTCGTTGACCGCCTCGACCATGGCCTCGGCGCCGCCAACGGTATGGCAGGCGTTGATCTTCATGGTCTCGCCCTTGTACTCGACCTTGGTGTCGCGCGGAACGGAAATGAGCGTCGCCTGCTTTTGCGTGGGGTCGATGCGTGCCAGGATAATCGAGTCGGCACGATACGTATCCTCGCCCGGACGGCCGTCGGTGCCAAGAAGCAGCACGTAGAACGGATCCTTTGCCTCATCGGTGTCAACCAGAACCCGACGCAGATTGTCAGTAATGACATTAGGATCGCCGAGCTTGCCCATAATGGTGGCAAACCACAGGCCGGCAGCGGTAGTGGCACTCAGCAGCACGCCAAGCACGACAATGAGCGCGACGTGACGAATCGTGTGGCTACGGCGGCGTTGACGAGCGCGCTCGGAATAGCGAGCCACGTTATCGCGACTGTAGATCTTGGCCTGCGCACCAGCTGAGGGTCTTCGGGTGGTGGTATCCGCGAGGGGCTTTTTATTAAACATAGGCAACCTGTATTAGTAGATGACGGGATCGGGGACGGTAGCATGCTCGACATGCGCGCCGAGCGCCTGCAGCTTTTCGACAAACTGCTCGTAGCCGCGCTTGATGTGATGGATAGCCGAAACCTCGGTCGTCCCGTCGGCGATCAAGCCCGCTACGACGAGGGCCGCTCCGCCGCGCAAATCGGGCGAGGTAACCTGTGCACCCGAGAAGCCCTTGACGCCATGAATCATGGCATGATGGCTCTCGATACGAATGTCGGCACCCATGCGCACCAGCTCAGAGGCAAACATAAAGCGATTCTCGAAGATGTTCTCGGTAATAACGGAACTGCCGTCGGCAAGGGCGGAGAGCACCATAATCTGCGCCTGCATGTCGGTCGGGAAACCGGGGAACGGAAGCGTCTGGATGTCGACCGGCTTGATACGCTCGGCACGGTTCACATGGACGCCATCCTCGACGCGCTCGCAGTCGATACCCATGAGCTCCATCTTCTTGAGCACCATGCCCAAATGAATGGGGCAAAAGCCCGTGACATCGACACCGCGATCGTCCGCCATCAACGCACCGGCGACGATAAAGGTACCGGCCTCGATGCGGTCGCCCACCACGCGATGGATAACGGGATGGAGCTCTTCCACGCCTTCGATAGTCACGACGGGCGTACCGGCGCCAACAATCTTGGCGCCCATCTCGTTGAGCATGTTGGCGAGATCGACGATCTCGGGCTCGCGGGCGGCATTGTCGATAACCGTGGTGCCCTGTGCGCGCACAGAGGCCATGATGAGATTCTCGGTCGCACCGACGCTGGCGAACTCGAGCGTGACGGTGGTACCGCGCAGACCTTGGGGCGCATTAGCGTTGATGTAACCGTGGGCGGTATCGAACTCAACGCCCAGGGCCTCAAGACCAAGAATGTGCATATCGATCTTACGAGCACCCAGGTTGCAGCCGCCCGGCATGGCAATTTTGGCGCGATGGAAGCGGCCCAGCAGGGGCCCCATGACGGCGGTGGAAGCGCGCATCTTGGCAACGAGCTCGTAGGGGGCCTCCCATGAATCGACCTGAGAGGTATCAATCTCGAGCGTGTGCTCGTCGAGAACATCGATCGTAGCGCCCATGCCCTTGAGCACCTTGCCCATCACGTGGACATCGGAAATATCGGGCACGTTCTGCAGCGTCGTCTTGCCCGGCGCCAGAAGCGTTGCC
>URUW01000090.1 GCA_900551205.1 uncultured Collinsella sp.
AAAGCCTGCGCCATCTTGACCATCTGGCTCGTCTCCACGAGCTGGCGCGCGACGAAGCCCTTCATGGCATTCTCGTTTATGGAAGACCTCAGCAGGTTGCGATACTTTTTATCGCCAATAAGCTTAGCCTGATGCAGCTGCTTCCACGTTTCGCCCATCTTCCAGCGAATGCTCTTATCAATCAAAAGCTGGTCGGTCTTGTGCTGGTTCTCCTCGCGGTACACCAGCGCCTTGTTTTCGAGGCTGTCGTCCTTAATGTAGGCGCGCGGGATGATATGGTCGACCTCATACTCGCCCGAGCCCGCCATAAGCTTATTAAGGTCGATAGCGCGACCAGAATACAAGCACTTTCCGTTCTGCATCAAATAGAGGGTCAAGCGCTCGTCAAGGTCCACATTGGCTGCCTTGAGCTCCTTGAAATCGTCCATAACGACCAGGTCACCGCCCTCGGCCTTAAACGCCTTGAGCGCGTCCTCGATGGCATCCCAGCGCTTCGTGGTCCGCTTACCCTTTTTCTTTTCGTCCTCGTCGCGAGTCACCTCAACAAAAACGTTGGCCGGCGCGTGCCCCGCAATCTTTGCAATTTCGTCAACAATGCGAATCGCTTGATTCAGGCTGCGACGAATCGCCGGAGATCCGGGGAGCTCATTAACGCCTAGTGACTTCTCGTTTTCGGCGTAGTATTTGCGATTGTGTTCATCCACTTTTTCCTGGAAGCCCAGCGTATTGTCGTGGAGAATCTCCATCATCACCATAGTCTCGCCCAAGCGGCGCTCTGAGCTGGTGTTTCCTTCTCGCAGCACGTCCATGATGCTCATAGATCGACCGGCTTGTGTATCAATCCTGATACCCGTCAGGAACTTCTCCGACAGACGTCCCCAACCGGTCAGGCGCTTTTTGCAAATCTTTTTAATCTGCTCGGCATCGAGCATTCCGTTGCCACTGGGGCCAAACTCATCCTGCAGTTTTTCCTTAAGGATCGAACGGTCCTCAAACAACGTGTTCCAAAGAATGATCTTCTCGATAACCGGATACTCGGCACGGCTCAACTCGTCCACACCAAAGATGTCTTTGGCAAAGAAGATGTACGAGCCCATCTTCGATTCAAGACCGCTCTCACCCTGGCCGCCGCGGACAACCGGATTTGTCGCGTCGCCCTCTTTTACAAGCCAGTCGGCAATCATCTTGTAGGTAACGCGACGCTTTTTATGGAAAAGCTCGTGAACAATGCCCTCGCGCTGCGCAGCATCTAAGCGTTGCCAATCGTCACCATCTTCGGACCAGCGAACGCCATTGAGTTCGTTCAGAACGCAGAACTCCTCATAGAGCAGAGACTGCTTGGGAAGCACCTTCTCGCCAGCAAGATACGTGCAGTCACCCGTCATGCGCATGATAAAGTTCTCGGCGCTCTTGTTCTTATCGATCACGGTATCCCAGTTCCAAGGCGTGATCGTCGCATCTTCCATGCCGGGCTTGCGCTCGGACCACTGGAATCGATGGTTGCCATGTTTGTCCTGAGCCGCATTTTTAGGCGTCAGCGGTCCCACATAGTACGGAATACGGAACGTGACCAGACTCTCAATCTTTGCAGCCTCGTCCTTAAGGAACGGATAGAAGCGACCCTGGTTTTTGAGAATGGCCTGCAGCTCCTCAAGATGCAGCTGATAGTAGATGGCACCGTTATCACTCGTCTTAAGACGACGCAAAAAGCGCTGCTTGTCGAATGCGTCCATCATGGCGATATAGCGCTCGTCCGTCTCCGCGCCCGTTCCCGCAAAGAGCTTCTTTACGGATTTAGCGAGGTCATCATAAGACAGTTTATGCAGGTCATATGCGGTGTAACCCTGCGCCTTAGAGGCATCGTAGTCGCGCGAGGGGTCATCGCTATTCGAATCATGATAGGTTGCGCCGCGGAAGAAAGACTCATATGAGCCGGGAGCATATTCGCGGACCAAAGTCTTGAGTCGATCAAGATCATTCGCGTAACAATTATATTTTTCGATCATGTTGACCGAGATAGTCTGGCCCTCAGCATAGGACAAAAGCCCCTGCAGCACGTAAGCAGAGTAAACACCGCAAACGGACTCAAGAAGCTCCACGCAGTCATCGGGGCATGCGGCCTGCAGCGCTTCTAGCTTCTCGTCATCCGAAAGCGCGAGCTTAGTTGCCTCGCATTCAAAATCGCCAAACACGTCTTTGAACTCACACTGAAGGCCAACGACAGCGTTCGACAAAGCCTTTGCCAGCTTTTTGTTCGCAGCCGCATCCGCAGTGCCCACTTTTACAAGCGCCTGAATGTCTTTTGCCTTTTGCGAACGAGAAGATCGCTCGTCAGCGAGAATCTTTGCGACAGCGCTTTTATTGATTTTTGTAACATCGTATTCCCTAGACTCGCACCAAGCCTGCAGGGAATCATTGAGGCGCTCGAGGGCATCGGATGTCTTTGCCGTCTTTGCCGTCAGCTTCTCTCCCTGGCGCAAGAAGTTACCGCGATGCTTAACGATGTTATGGATTGCGAGATACACCAATCGAAGATCGACCTGCTCATCGGTGTCCATAAGGTAAGCACGCAGATGATAGATGGTCGGGAAACGATCGTAGTAATCGGCCTTCGTGAAGTCCTTGGTAAAAATCGGATCGCCCTCAATGGTCCGCGACTGGTTGAGTCGCATGAAAAAGCCCGGATCGACCTCACTCATCGCAGGCTCGAACAGCTTTTGCAGCAAGTCAAGGCGCCAGCGGCGGCGCACGTAACGGCGACGCTGCCCACGATGAACGCGCGCCTCGGACGCCAGCTGCGCACTATCGAACAAACGACTGCCCCACGTCGGTTGCTTCTTAAAATGCAGAAGCTTGCCCTGGTCATCGGTCACCGCCCAACCAACGGAGCCGGTTCCCATGTCGAGGCCGATATTGTAGTCGCCAGAGCAGTTTCTTAAATTCATGTCGACCAGCCCTTCCGCGCTGTGTTACAGTTGCCTTGTCGATTACCAGTTACATCGACACTGCGAGTCAAAATACGGCTTTGCCAAAAATGCCTTCCTTGGAAGGCGTCCCGTAGGGGACAATTTGACTTGCCAGAGGGGTTCCATTTGGGACCCCTCTTTTTTTGATACTACTACCGTGGGCGGACATTTTTTAATAGCTATCGGCAAACGTAATGTTGCTCAACGTTCGCGCTGTGAGCATGTGTGTTTAATGGAGTGCCTACGGGTCCTGCCGCCGCATAAAAACGGGGCAGTCCACATTCCCGTGAGCCGCCCCGTGCCTCTGGCTATCACGCCGTCATGTCAACCGGAGCCACTCCCCTACTTACCAAAGATCGCAGCGAACAAGCCCTTGCGTTTGGGCTTCTCCTCTCGGTAGGAACCCTCGACGGCGGCTGCAACCTGGCGCGGTTGCTCGCCGTCTCCACGGCGCACGATCTGGTATAGGAACGGCGATTTAACATATTTGACCTCGACGGGTGTGGCGTGTACGGTGCTCTCACCGGACAGATGCAGGCTCGGATTGAGCGGCGCCACGACATGTGTCTCGCGCTTGTCGCTAAACACCACCGCCGCCGCGCGACCCGTCTGGCCGTTCACGGCAATGCGCACCTGCTCGCCATCGCGGCCGGGCGATCGACAAAGTAGACCGGTACCATCACCAGGCCGTCCTTGTGCTTGCGAGCCTTGCGCGCCCACGTGCGGATGCTCTTTTTATTGAGCCCCAGGGTCGCCTCGGCATCGTTGCCTGCAACGTCGAGCGCCAGCTTATCAATAACCACCTGGTCCTTGGTAGACGCATCGACGGAAACGACGCGGAAGTCGCCCTCCTGCATGGCGGGATCGAACGGCCCCACCTTGCCAAAGTCCCACGGCTCCAAAATGCCCATAAGGCGAACGTCCAGGTAGTTTGCCCGCGGATACGCCCAATCGAGTACCTCGTAGTACACCAAGGTCTCCTTGCTCAGCCCCTTGCCTGGGAAGGACGCCATCATGCGCAAGTCCGCGAGTGCCATGGGGAAGTAGAAGAGCATCATGTCATTTTGAATCGCGTCTTCCACGTCGTGCCCGGCAAAGGCGTCGGGGTACTGGCGCACCAGCTGAAGCGCGTTGGCACGTGCCTGCTGCGGCGATATCTCACAGGGGACGCCCTGTTCGGGAACGTATTCGGCACCCACGCCCATGGTCAGGCGCTTGCTAAACGCACCGGGCTTGAGAAGGTCAGCCATACCGATTTTGTTGCCGCAGGACGGGCACTCAAACACGCGCTGGGTCGATGACCCCTCAAAGGACGCGCCGCAGAAGGGGCAGGGAATGCTCACGTGCGTCGCCTCTTGGAACTCCTGCGCCGTGCCGCGATCTTCCCACAGCAGATGCTCCAGAACCGACTGATTGCGCCAGTACGAATTGAAGAAATACCAGTCCGGGTCCTCTGGGCGCTCGAGCTGCGAGACGTGCGTGAGCTTGAGCAGCCCGTCAACCACCGTCAGCGGCGTATGACGGATACCCAGGGCGCTCTTGGGCTCTCCGGCGTCCGCTTGCCACGGAATAACCGTTTCGCAATAGGCGCACTCAAAGCTGCGCTTTGCCTGGTGCGAATACATGGGGCCGCCGCAGTTTTGGCATTTAATGGCAAACATCTCGTCCATGGAAACGTCCTCCTTTGCACAGGGCTGTCGACATTCAGTATGTCGAGCAAATCGGCGCGTGCCCATACCCATGTGGCCCAAAATGGAGCACCCGGTCGGACGGGAAGGAGCAGCGAACTCGAAGGCGCGCGAGCAGTCGTCCCCCTCCGCCTCGCGCCCGTTAGCGCCGGCAGACCATTGCTGCATTTTCTGAGCATCGGTGCACGGCGCCCCCGCGCGAGCTACACTATCCCCTTAAACATGATTGTGAGGACGATCGTTATGCTATTTGTAAATCGGCTGGTACATACGCTTGTTCCCGGCAGCGAAAGCGAGCCGGTCGATACCTCCTGCCGCACCAACGCGGGTTTTGCCGCAAGCCTCATCTGCATCGGCCTCAACATTACCCTGTGCCTAGCCAAGGGCATCGCGGGCCTGCTCGCCGGCTCCGTCTCGCTTATCGCCGATGCCTTCAACAACCTCTCCGACGCCTCGAGCAACATCGTGAGCCTGCTCGGATTCCGCCTTGCCAGCCGCCCGGCCGACGAAGGCCACCCCTACGGCCACGGCCGCTACGAGTACCTCGCCGGCCTGGTTGTCGCCGTCCTGGTTTGCGCCGTCGGCATCAACCTGATCCTGGAGTCGGTCACCAAGATCATCAAGCCCTCGCCCACCGCATATTCGGCGCTCTCCATGGCAGCCCTTATTCTGTCCATGCTCGTCAAGTTTTGGATGGCGGCGTTCAACCGCACGCTGGGCAACCGCATAGATTCCGAGACGCTTATCGCCACGGCGCAGGATTCCAAAAACGACGTCATTACCTCGTCCTCGGTCCTGGCCGCAGCGCTTATTTCGCAGACGACCGGCTTTGACCGCTGGGCAGGCCTGGGCGTGGGCATCTTCATCTGCATCAGCGGCATGGGCCTGGTGCGCGACGCCATCAGCCCGCTGTTGGGGCAAGCGCCCGACCCCAAGCTCGTCCAGGCAATCCGCGACAAGATCATGTCGTATCCGCAGGTCCTAGGCACGCACGACCTGATGGTGCACGACTACGGCCCCGGCCGCCAATTTGCCAGTGCGCACGTGGAAATGCCCGGCGAGGGTGATGCGTTTGAGCACCACGAAATCTTGGACACCATCGAGCACGATATCAAACGGCAGATGGGCATCGGTATCACACTGCACTGCGACCCCATCGCCACCACCGGCGACGACCTGCGCGGCTGGGTCAAGCGCGGTGTCATGCAGATCGACCCCGCGCTCTCCATCCACGACTTGCATGAGCACGAGGGGTTCGTTTCGTTTGACCTGGTGCGTCCCGACGGCTTTGACATATCCGACGAGGAGCTGCTGGAGCTCGTCACGCGCATCGTGCACGAGCGCCGGCCCGATGCCTCGTGCGTCGTCACATTTGACTCGGGCTTTAGCTCACCCGAGCGTCCGGCCGAGCAGCTGTAATCGACAGCAAAACGGGACGCAGGACCGCCGACCAACGCGCCTATGCGCCCGGTCACGCGATCCTGCGTCCCGTTTTTGTTTGCACTGCTAAGGCTCTAGCCGCTCGACCGCTAGTTTCCCTGTGCGCCCGAAATGCCGTTTTGCAGGGCATTCCAGGCGTTCGTTGCCATATCGCCCAGGTTCTGTGCGGTATCGCCCAGCTCTTGGGCCTTGTCTCCCAACTCCTGCGCCTTGTTGCTCAGGTCCTCCAGCGTGTTGGAACTCGAGCTGTCCGTGGTGCCCTGGTCGCCGGACGCATTGCCCGACAAGCTGTCTTTGCGCGTGAGCTGAATCTCGAGGTTACCGTTGTCGTTATAGTAGGCAGACGTCACGACCCAGTTGGCGTCGACAACAGGCGTCGAGCCGTCATCGGTCAGAATCACGGCATTCGAAAGATCGGCCCCGCGCGACTTGAGGAGCTTCTTGGCGTTAGACCAGTACTGACCCGGGATATCGCTCAGGTAGACGGCGCCGGACTGGGTCGTCTCGGTCTGCCCTGCCGTGGTATCAGTCGTGGCGCCCCGCTTGTTGAGCATGCCCGACACGATGGCAAACACAACCGACAGGGCAAAGAAGATCGCCAGCACAATCAGGATTTTTTTGATCACGCTCGACGAACGCGAAGACTTCTTCTCCTCGTCCTCGCCATACTGAGGGATAGACTTGGGATACTCACGATACGGCTCGCGCGCATATCGGTCGCGCGACTCGTAGCGCGGCTGTGCCGTGCGCGGCATATATGTCGTCTGCTGAGGTTGCGGAATGGGGTTTTGCAGCAAGTCATCATAAGGGTTTGCCGCCGCGCTTCCGTAGGGACTCTGCGACGAGGCGCCATACGGGTCCTGCGCCGCGTTCCCGTAATTCACAACGCGCGTGGGATCGGCCGACGCCTGCGTCGTATCGGGGGCAGCGTAGCCGGGATTCGGCACGACGCGGGTCTCATCGGCGCCATTGCCCGTCCGCGGGGAGCCGTAGCCACCCATTACGGTCGTCTTATCCTGGTCCATGCAACGATTCCTTTCCGTCGCCCGTAAGCATCAAGTTATCCATGCATTCTACC
>URUW01000091.1 GCA_900551205.1 uncultured Collinsella sp.
GTGGGCTTGTCGTCTTTAAACGCATCATTCATGCTCTGCCCACCCCGCGAACATGGCAGAGTACATTTCGTGAAGAGTATGGCTTGGTTGCCAGCCAAGATTCATGAGCTTGGAACAATCAAGATCAAGGACCGCGCCAGGCCTGAACGTCTTTGCCCTCTCGGCATCTTGCCCGAACACAACAGTGCTCTTGCCCAATCCAAAATCTTCAACTACCATCTGCGCCATCTCTAGAATGCTACAGAACGTAGCAGGATTTGCAGCGTTGTAGGCCTCTCCGCTATTCCCATGGACGAGCAGGAATAAGATGGCGGTAACAGCATCGTCAACTGAAAGATAGGAGTTCCGCTTCGATCCATCAGAGAGCAAAACGATATCCTGGCCTGAAACGACACTCCGGCCGAACTCAGCGAACACCCGGCCGTCATCTCGAGGAACACCGACGCCAAAAGTCTGTGCAAGGCGCACTACACTAATCGGAACTCCCAGCTCAGAAGAAGCTGAAGCGAACAAGCATTCCGAAAGGCGCTTGGCCTCAGGATAGCTCGACCGGGGATTCATCGTGTCCAAAGCCCCATTCATCCGCTCGTCAACGCGGCCCTCAACCGATCCGTATACCTCCATAGTCGAAAGACAGACACATTGGCGGAAGGAAGAGGTCGAAAGCAGGTTTATGACTGCATGGGCGGAATCCACTATGTCGGAGATAACCTCAATCGGACTGTGGAGGAAAGCCGTACTCGAAGTCGGACAAGCCGCGTGAATGAAATAATCGCCCTTGACTGCATCAGAAAATGAATCACCAATTTTCCAAGGGACATAATAAATCGAGTCTGAACGACCAAACATCATCTCCGCTTTAATCACGTTTCTTACGGGAAGAATCAGTTTGATTGATCCGTGGAAATTGTTCGTCCGTTCAATAAGGGTCCTAACGACTTGTGAGCCAATCAGCCCCGTCGCTCCTGTAATGACTACAGTCGACCCATCTATCTTACCCCAGGGCATCGCCTGATTTGCCGCGATATCATGCGCCGTGCGCTGCGCCTCGCTCATCGCCATATCTGCTCATACTCCTTTAAGTCTACGAAACCCTTGAACGTGAGAAAGTCTCGCGGCGTCGTTATTTTTATATTCTCTTCAGGACCATCGACAACAAAAATTTCATGACCGTATTCGCTCATCATTGAAATGGAATCGATGAAGTCGCGTCGCCCTTCTTCGAGTGCTCTCAAATGTGCGCCGTACAGCTCATTAAATATGAATCCTTGTGGCGCCCTCGCTAATCGGCACTTTGCCCTGTCAGTGACGCCGACAACTTTTCCACCATCGACGGTCACGATCGTTTCAGTGGCGGGAGCAACAGTAGCCGTAGGACCGCAATTTCTTGCAGACTCAGCACAAGCAATAATAGTTTCGCAATCGATAAGGGGTCTCACGCCATCGTGAATGAGAATGACAGTATCTTCATCGGCAAGTTTATTTCTCTTTATATAGGAAAGGCCGTTAAAGATAGACTCCTGTCCGGTTTCACCTCCGGGAATCGAGGCGAGCACTTTGTGGTAGCCCCTTTGCGCTAAAAGATCCCTGAGGTAGTCGAGCCAGCCCTCGACGCAGACAATGACTATCCCGTCAACGCAGGGTGCTTCCTCGAACTTGTCAATCACATGACAGATTATCGCTTCACCGCCGAGTTCGAGGAATTGCTTCGGCTTGTCAGCACCACTCATTCTCGATCCAACACCGCCTGCAAAAATAACAGCATACGTTTTACTCATCGTCATCATCACCAAAATCAAGCTCAATGAGACAATGAACCTCGCGTTTGTCCTCAGGAGGCACTTCTTTCCAATCCCCGTACAATTTGGTCAGATATCTGTCGTAATCGCGAGGGGCGGGCCAAGAATGATCGCCGAAAGGAAGATATTCGGGCGGGAAATACGAATCTCGACGGATCAGCTCTCCAAAGTAGTACTTACCGCCTGAAGGTATCGTCAGGAATCTAGAAGCCTCGTTTTTACAGAGACCGTTTGCCTTATATGAAAGAAGCGACCAAGAATGCGCGCTTGAAAACGAGAAGATTCTTCCAACAAAAAAGCGCTTACGGTATCCAGCCATTGCTTCGGCATTTTTACCAAACACGCTCTCAATGTAGGCTCTCTGTTCATAGAGTCGCACACAGGAAGCGATATATCGCAAACCTTGGCATAAAACGCCATGACAAAGTCTTATAGCGCCATTATCAGGTGCGTTTTCAAGTAAAAAAATATCAACAAATATGCCGTTCGGCTCGTTTGGAGCATGTGCGATTTCGCGAAGTTTCGTACCGCGTTTATATATTCGAATTGCGTTAATCACCGCATCACTAAATGAATCGGGGGCATAAATACAGTATTTTTCCTCGAATCGTTCCTGAAAAACTGGAGCGAAAACTTCCCATTCTATGCGCGTTATATTTAAATCAATGTCATCGTCCCAGGGAACGAAACCACGGTGCCTCGCAGCCCCTAGAACTGAACCGCCGCCCAATGTGATTGAAAGACCCAATTCATCCGCAAGGGAGATAACGTCGTCGGCAATATCGGTCATTTCTTTATGCAGCCGCTGCAGCTCTTCACCAGTAATCTCGTGTAAAGGGATAGAAGATTGCCCTGCACGTTTTATATAATCATTTAATCTCATTACGCAAAACCAATCGTATAGGTATTTCTAACCAGCCTTTGGCACAAGTACTTTCGCAGGCACGCCGATGGCCGTGGAGTCTTCAGGGACATCGCAGAGGACAACGGCTCCCGCGCCAATCTTTGCCCCTTTATGGACGGTAATGTTGCCGAGCAGCACTGCGTTGGCGCCAATCATGACATCGTCCTCAATGATGGGAGCCCCCCCTCGAGAGCTCCGACGGTGACGTGCTGATAGAGCATGCAGTTCTTTCCAATCACGGCTTTCTCGGAGATGACACATCCCACACCGTTGTGCTGGAACAAGCAGCCTTCACCTATCTCGGCATGGCTTCCGATATGGCATGCAAAGAGAAGCTGCGACAGATGCCTGAAAACTCCAGCCAACGGACAAACAAACTTTGGCCCTTTGGTGCAGGCGTGAGCAGCTTTGTATAGTTTGAAGCATTCATTCATGCTGCTATCCTCTCAGCACGTCCGCAATTCGCTCGCTAGCATGTCCATCTCCGTAAGGGTTGGAGGCGTGACTCATGGCCTCATACTCGGCCTGATCGCTGAGCAAACGGCTGAACTCGCGGTAGATGACGTCCTCCTCGGTGCCGACGAGCTTCAGCGTGCCGGCCGCCACGCCCTCGGGGCGCTCCGTGGTGTCGCGCATGACGAGCACCGGCTTGCCCAGACTCGGGGCCTCCTCCTGGATACCGCCGGAATCGGTGAGGATGAGGTGGCTCGCGGCCATGAAGTTGTGGAAATCGAGCACCTCGAGCGGGTCGATGATGTGCAGGCGGTCGAAGCCGTCGAGCTCCTCGTGGGCGGCCTTGCGGACGAGCGGGTTCATGTGGATGGGGTAGATTGCCTTTGTGTCCGGATGCTCCTCCATCACGCGGCGGATGGCGCGGAACATGCGGTGCATGGGCTCACCCAAGTTCTCGCGGCGATGCGCCGTGATGAGGATGAGGCGGGAGCCCTCAGCCCAATCGAGCTCGGGGTGGGAGTAGCCCTCGCGCACGGTAGTGCGCAGTGCGTCGATGCCGGTGTTGCCGGTGACCCAGATCCCGGACTCGAGCTTGCCCTCGCCGAGCAGGTTCTGCTTGCTCGCCTCCGTGGGCGCGAAGTAGTACTCACTCACGATGTCGACCGCCTGGCGGTTGAACTCCTCCGGCCAGGGGCTGTAGATGTCGTGCGTGCGCAGGCCGGCCTCCACATGCCCCACGGGGATCTGCAGGTAGAAACACGCGAGCGCCGCGGCGAAGCTGGTCGTGGTGTCGCCGTGGACCAGGACCACGTCGGGCGTCTCGTCCTCGAGGACGGCCTTGAGCTTGAGCAGCACGTCGCACGTCACGTCGAACAGCGTCTGGCCCGGCTTCATGATCGCCAGGTCGTGGTCGGGCTTCACGTCGAAGACGCGCAGAACCTGGTCGAGCATCTCGCGGTGCTGCCCGGTCACGGTCACGACGGTCTCGAACTCATCCGCACGCGCCTTCAGCTCGTTGGCGAGCGGGCACATCTTGATTGCCTCCGGGCGGGTGCCGAAGACGAGCATTACTTTCTTCTTAGACATTGGCCTTGCTCCTCTTTGACTCCTTGCGGAGAAGCATGTAGAAACGGGTGTTGCCGACCACGTAGCGCTTCACCAGGCGCTTGGGCTCCTGCATCATGCGGAAGAGCCACTCCAGGTTCGCGCGCTGCATCCACATCGGGGCGCGCGGGATGTTGCCGGAGACCACGTCGAACGAACCCCCCACGCCCACGAAAGCGCCCTTGGCGCCCAGCTCGCGGAAACGCTCGATCAGGCGTTCCTTCTTGGGCGAGGTGATGCCCACGAACACGATGTCGGGCTCGGCCCGCTCAACCTCGGCGACCACGGCATCGAACTCGTCATCGCCGAAGTAGCCGTCACGGTAACCCGCAAGGACCATATTGGGATACCTCTCAGACAGTACCTCGGCGGTCTTTGCGACCACTTCGGCCTTTGCGCCCAGCAGGTAGACACTGTGCCCCTCGCGCTCGGCCAGCCCGCACAGCTCCCACATGAGGTCGATGCCGGCCACGCGCCCCGGAAGGTCCACGCCCAGTTTCTTGGCGGCCATGACCATGGAAGCGCCATCTGCGTTCACGATCTCGCAGCGGCGCACGCACGCGTCCATCTCGGGATCGTCGCGCATCTGCAGCAACTTGTCGGCGTTCACGCCGATCAGGTGGGCGAAGCGCCCCTCTTTGATGAGAGCATCGGTCGCCTCCACGGTCTGTCCCATCGTCCAGGGGTCGACGGGGGCGCCCAGGACTTCGACTCGCCCGGGAAGATCAACCGTTGAACTGGTGCCTTCGTATTTCCCTCTTGTCTCTTTAGCAAGCGCCATTTCCGCTGACAACCTCAATCACTGTTAATAGGATTATTTTTAAATCGAAGAAAACGCCACGTTTGGCGATATATTCCAGGTCGCGACGAACCATGCCGTCGAATCCCGTCGAGTTACGCTCTGTAACCTGCCACCAGCCGGTGATGCCTGGTTTGACGGCCAAACGCCGCAGGTCGTACTCCGTGTACTGCGCGACCTCATTCGGCAGCGGCGGTCTGGGGCCAACCACGGACATCTGACCCAGAAACACATTCAGGAACTGCGGGAACTCGTCGATGGAGTGCTTGCGGATGAACTTCCCGATCTTGGTGACGCGGGGGTCCTCCTTCATTTTGAACATGGCGCCGGCGATCTCGTTTTGCTCCTTGAGCTCGGCGAGGCGCTCGTCGGCGTCCCTGTACATGGAGCGGAACTTCCACATGCGGAAGGTTGACAGGCTGCCGTCGGGGCAGGTCTGACCAACGCGGATCTGGCTGTAGAAGGGGTTGCCCTCACTCTCTAGGCGGATGGCCGCGGCAAGCACAAGGCTGGGTACGGCTATGACGGCCAGCACGCAGCCGCTGAACACGATGTCAAAGGCGCGCTTAACGGCGCGGTAGGCCAGGCGCGAACGATCCCAGTCCACGATGGATTGCATGGCCTTGTAACGGCCGACGCCCTCGCGCCGGTCCATGGCCTGAGCAATCAGTGCCGCCCCTGCGGGCGCATCCGTTGTATATTGAGTTTTATCCGACACGTTCTCTTCCAACACTTCGTCCCCGGGTCGGGGATCCTCCCTGTTCTGAATAGCGACCGTCTGCAGCTAAGCGATCGCCTTTTTAAGGTTTCGCGTTACACGCTGCTCGGCCGAAAGCACGGCAAGACCAACGCGCGTAGTCACGCGTCGACCGCACAGGTCGAGCTCCAAATAAGCAGTGTTTTTGCGTCTGTTAATGGTTTTGATAAGGCCTTCGTGGCCCAGCAGTGGACCTGCCGTCACTACGACCTGATCACCGTTTTTTAGGGCCTCGCTCATGGGCACAACGCGGTCTCCCCTATGCGTAAAGCTGCCAATAAGCTGGACCTCTTCTTTTGCCAGCGGCACAAACTGACCGTCCTGGGATAGCACCCGGGCAAAGTCGTCCACGCGAAGCAGATACTGTTGCACGGTACGGGGATCTGCCGTGTCGCAGATAAGATAACCGGGGAACAGCGGCTTGGTCGTATTGACCCATTCGCCGTGTACCTTGATCTCGGTTTGAAATTGGGGATAAAAGAGCTCCTGCATGGCGCTTGCCGGCACCATATGCTCGATGCGCTCGCGCATTACGTCTTCGCGACCGTTAATGACCTGGATCACATACCACACGAGTACCACCCCCTTGCTGTCTTACGTGTGGCTCACGGGGTTTGGGTATGGCTACGCCAGAGCGCTTGTGCGCAAAGGCGCCCCATATTCAAACCCTGAGCCCAGTCAGACAAGCACGTGGCTCTGCCCCACCGTGAACGGTATGTATACAAGCAGCGCTGAGGTCACAGGCACGTATCGCAAGAATGCCAGCAACCTCAGCTGACTGCGTGCGAACCAGTCAAGAGAGTTCAAAAGTGGTCCGCACGCAAACAGCTGAATACTGCTGCGGTTTGTCATGAGAATATATTGCACAGCCTATGGCGAGCTTATAAATAGCCACAAAAGCAAGTGCAAAATCGCACATGACAATCGATATTGGAGCTCGTGGTGTTTCTGGCACCGCCGTTACGGCCGGATGCTGATCAACCCTGCGCTTTATGACTTGCTGGAGCCGTGAGCACAGTTGAACTCATGTAACGTTAGGTATCCTAGCACAAGCTGTTAGTGAAACTGATTTGGGCTGCGTTGGACAACATATCGTTCATTTGACGTGATTAAGGGGGTTGTTTTGGGATGTTGTTCACGTTGGCGCAGGTTATTGGGGTGCTGGCAATAATTAGGTGCGTTCCTGAAGCCAAACTGGAGCAGCGAGCTGCACTGGTAATTGCGTTTGGATAACAAACTATGTACAGACATGGGAAATAAATTGTGCAACTTTTTGTTGGCGTAGGTGGGGTTTGTGGCGTGT
>URUW01000092.1 GCA_900551205.1 uncultured Collinsella sp.
GCAGCTCGTCAGGCAGGTCGTCGCCATAGCGCGACGGCACGCAACCGCACATGACGATGGGACAGGAGCGAACGCCGTCCTGAACCTCGTTGGCGAGCTCGAGCGTGGTCTCGATGCTCTCGGACGTTGCGGAGGCGAGGAACGAGCATGTGTTGACGATGGCGATATCGGCATCCTGTGGGTCGAATGCCTCCTCGTAGCCCGCGGCGGTCAAAAGAGAACGCATGCGGTCGGTGTCAACCTCGTTCTTAGCGCACCCGAGGGTGATGTAGAGCACGGAGCCCAACGGTGTATCCATGTTGGAGAGCAGTCCTTTCGAATGATATTAGCGGTAGTTGGTGAACTGCAGCGGCTGGCCGTAGTCCTGGTCGCGCAGGAACTGAATCACGGTCTGCAACGCGTCCTTCGAAGCAGAGGAAACACGCAGCTTCTCGGCCTCGATGGTCACCTTGACCTTGAGCTTTTGGTCCTTGATGTCCTTATTGATCTTCTTGGCGGTTGCCTGGTCGATACCCTCGACGATATGGCCGAGCACGCGCACGGTGCCGCCCGATGCCGCCTGCGGAGCATCCCACGAGACAGCCTTGAGGTCGATGCCGCGCTTGATGAGCTTGGAGCTCAGCACGTCGATAATCTGCTTGGAGACAAAGTCGGCCGGGGCGTTGATCGTAAAGAGCTTGTCGCCCTTCGAAAGCTCGATCGTGGCGCCGGAATCCTTCAGGTCATAGCGCTGGGAAATCTCGCGCGTGGTTTGCTGGAAGGCGTTGTCGACCTCTTGCATGTTGACCTCGGACACGACGTCGAAGCTGGAATCTTTAGCCATGATGTTTCCTTTCGCGTACGAGCGGCTTAGTAGCTATCGTACGAATAGTCGGTAGAATCGGTGGGCGTCTGGCCGTCAGTTGCGGTATCGGCGCCATCCGTGGACTGGGCATCGGTGCCGTCGGTGGTGTCGGTACCATCAGAACTTTCACCATTCTCGGAACCAGTCGTCTCCTTCTTGGGAACGGTGATCGTCACACGCGCCACGCCCGAGGTCTTGGTATCGTAACGGACCTTTTCGCCGTTCTTGGTAACGGTGACATCGGAAGGCTTGGACGTGGTGATCTCGATCGAGGACTCAGGCGTGTACTCCTGCTCAAAGGGGCCAGTCGCCTGAGCGCCATAGACCGACTTTCCGTCGACCTTGACCTCAATCCACGCGGTCTTTCCCTTGGCAACGGAGACCTTAACCTTTGTGACCTCGTTCTCTTCCTTCTTGGCCGTCGTCTTGGTGGCGTCCGAATTGGTCGACTCATCCGTCGCCTCATCGGTGTCTTCGTCCTCGTCGACCGTTTCGGTCTTCTTAGAAGACTTCTTGGGCGTCGTCTTGGTAGCAGTGGGCGTCTCGGGCGTGGTCTCGGGCGTCGAAGATGCGCAGCCGCGCAGAAGTACCACGATGAGCACGATCAGCAGCAACGCCACGGCACCGATACCGGCGTAGACGATACGCGGATCGAGCCCGTTGTTTTGAGGAGCACGGGAACCGCCGCGTCCACGACTGGAACTGCTGCGGCCGCCTCCCTGAGGCATACGGCCACGATTGCTATCGGAACGGCCGCAATAGCCACCCTGGCCCTGAAGGCTGCGCTGACCCGAGCGGGGCGCAAGTTCACCGCGGCCTTGATAGCCACGCTGGCCCGCACGCGGAGCCGAAGAGCGCTGGCCATACGGCTGTGGTTGAGAGCGAAGACGCGGCGTCACCTGCGTGGTATCGGCGTCCGCATAGCCACTGCGAGAGCGTCCGGTGGAGATACCACGGTGACCGCGATCGGAATAGCCGCCGTCGCCGTAGCCGGCACGAGGGTCACGCGCCACGCCGCGGGCAGCGGGAAGTGCACGGTCCTCGGGCATCGGCGTACTGCGGAACCGGTCACGCTGCGAGCGAATCTCCTCGCCCGAACCCGTCTCGGTAATATAACCGGCCTGCTGAGGACGCTGTCCATAGCGAGTCGAACGACCGCCCTGAACCATCAGAAAGCGCCCGTTATCGACAGAGGAACGCGAATTGACGTAGCCGGCGGCGTCCTGGAAACGACCGCCCTGCTGCGACGTCTCGCGTTCGTATGCCATCAGTTCGTCAAAGTAGGCATTGACGACCTCGCGCGGATTGAGGCCCAAAAAACGAGCATAGCTCGAAATCATGCCCTGCGCATAGCCGCGCGGCGGCATCGAAGCAAAGTTACCGGTCTCGAAAAACTCGATGATCTGCGGCCTGATTTTGATGGTGTTGGCGACCTGCTGAATGGAAAGGCCCATTCGGCGACGCTGCTCGAGCAGCATGTCACCAAAGCGTGCAGCCATCAGAATCCTCCAAACTCACGATCTTCACGTGCCATCTCGGCGTCGACAGATTCCAGCGCGGCAAGCCCCTCCTCGTCCAACAGGACCTCGCGCGGCTTGGAACCGTCGGGCGGGCCGACGACACCCTTTTCTTCCAGCATGTCCATAATACGCCCGGCACGCGCATAGCCAACCTTCAGGCGGCGTTGCAGGCCAGATGTGGAGCCCAGCTGCGATTCCACCACAATATGGGCGGCTTCCCAAATGAGCGGATCATCGTCTTGCGGCTCGGCGACTCCGGTGCGGACAATGCCGCCGCCACCAGCCATGGACATGGAAGCGGGCGCCACGGCGGACAGAATCTCCTCGTGGTAGTCGGGCTCGCTCTGCGACTTGACGAACTCGACAATCTCGTTGATTTCGCCGTCCGAGACAAAGCAGCCCTGGATACGGCGGGGCTTGCCCCAGTCGACCTTGGAGAACAGCATGTCGCCCAAACCGGTGAGCTTCTCGGCACCCATCTGGTCGATGATGACGCGCGAGTCGATGCCCGTGGCGACGTTAAAGGCGATGCGGTTGGTGATGTTGGCCTTGATAAGGCCCGTCACCACGTTGGAGCTGGGGCGCTGCGTGGCAACGATAAGGTGAATACCGGCGGCGCGGCCCAGCTGTGCAATACGCACGATCGAGGCCTCGACATCCTTACCGGCGACCATCATCAGGTCAGAGAGCTCGTCAATGATAATGACCAGGTAGGGCATCTTTTGCGGCGGGTTGTCGTAATGCTCAAACTCGCCGGCGGCCTGCTTTTCGTTATAGGTCGAAATCTTACGGACGTTGAGGCGTTCGAATACCTTCAGGCGGCGCTCCATTTCGGACACGGCCCACTGCAGGGCGCTCGCGGCCTGCTTGGGCTCGGTCACCACGGGCACATAGAGATGCGGCAGACCGTTATAGCCCGCAAGCTCGACGCGCTTGGGGTCGACCATGATCAGGCGAACGTCCTCGGGAAGGGCGCGCATGAGCAAGGTCGTGATGATGGAATTGATCATCACCGACTTACCAGAACCGGTCGTACCGGCGATCAACAGGTGAGGCATCTTGGCGAGGTCGGCGACGACCGGCGTGCCCTCGGCGTCGCGGCCGATGGCAAGCTCGAGCGGACCGCCCTTCACATAGGGCAGCACGTCGCCCAGATTGACGTTCTGGCGCTTGCGGTTGGGAATCTCGATGCCCACGAGCGAGGTGCCGGGGATCGGGGCAAAGATACGAACCGACTGGGCGGCGAGCGAAAGCGCAATATCGTCCTCGAGGCTCGAAATCTTGCTCACGCGCTCGCCCTCGCCAGGTTGCAGCTTAAAGGTCGTCACCGTGGGGCCGGCGATCCAGCCGACCACGCGGGCACTGCGGCCAAACTCAAGCAAGGTGGATTGCAGTGACTCAGCGGTCTGCTCCAGCTCCTTATCCGAAGACGCGGCAGAAGCCGACTGCGGGTTGGCATGTAGGATTTCGAGCGGCGGAAGCTTGAGGCCGTCCTCTTCTTCGCCCTCGTTATCTGCGGCGCCGCCGTCCGCTCCCCCATCACGAGCCGCAGCCGATTCGACAGCACTCGTGGCAGGCGCATCGGCAACCTTGGGATGCTTTAAGAAGTCGGGAATCTGAGGTGCGGCCGAAACAGGGTTCACGGCAAACGGCGGCTCGGACTCGTCAACCTTGTCCGGATCGTCCTCCATCGAAAGCTGTCCAGTGACCTGACCGCGCTTGGCGTGGCGACGCGGCAGCAAGGTTGTCTTGGCGGTCTCGAGCGGAGCCTCGTCGTCCTCGTCGTCACCCTCGGTGAGCTCAATCTCGCTATCGGACCAAGACGGGTCGGGCTCGCTTGTGTTGAGCTTGGGCGCAGCCCTGCCCTTCTTGGCATGGCGGCGCGGCAGCAGCGTGGTCTTGGCGCGCTCGGCTTCAACCGACTCGGATACGTCGACAATGGGTCATCGTCCTCGTCGTCATCCAAAACCGGGTCGACATCGCCACCCATGACCGTGGTCACCGCGGCGTCAGTCCCCTTCTGGCGCAGAATGCTCAGGTGCGGACGAGCGACGCCGGGAACAGACAGGGCCTCTTCATCGCCCCACGGGCTCGCATTGACATCGGCACGTCGACGCTCGGCAAAATCGGCAGCGCGATCGCGTGCGGAGCGCAAAACGCCACCCACCGAAAAGCCGATAATGACCAAACCAACGACGACAAGCCCCAGCAAGACAACCATGGCGATAGGTTTACCCAGGGCGTTTTGCAAGGCACTTGCGATAAAGGCGCCAATGTAGCCGCCCGACACGGAAAGGTTCTGCGGCGTAAACATAAGGTCGCACGAATCGCTCGTGCCCGGCACCATCAGCGAAAGAATGGAGACGACGGCGATAAAGACCAAGGCGCCGCCCGCAACAGAGCGCACGTTGAGCGGCGAGTCCTCACCCAAAAAGAGCGTGGCGGCAAACAGCAAGATGACGATCGGCAGCACGTAGGCGCCCAGACCAAAGCCCAGGTGGTAGAAACCGGCAACCGCAGCCGTCACGGGCGCTGTTGCCGGAGAGATCACGGCAATGAAGGACGCGATCGCCAAAACGGCGATGACCACACCGGCGATATCGCGATTGGCCGAAGGCTCGACCAAGGGCTCAAACTCATCGAACTCGGACTCGTGGCCCTTATTGGCACGCAGATGGGAACCGGCACCCTTAGCAGATGCCGGTTGGTTATTGGCCTTATTGCCTTTGGCGTTTTGTGCAGATCCGCGCGCCAAACTAAACCTCCATGACGACCGGGATAATCATCGGACGGGTGCGCGTACGGCTCCAGATAAAGTTAGAGAGCGAATCGCGCACGGCCTTGCGAATGGCATCGGAACCGCTGCTGGTAAAGCTGAACTTACCCTTCTCGATCGTCTTCATAATGGACGCGGAGGCATCCTCGGAGAACTGGTCGTCGATGGCAAACGAGACGCCGCGGCCCGAGAACTCGATGGCCTCGATCTTCTTATGTTTGAGGGAGACGATGGCAACGGCCGTGACCATACCGTCGTTGGCGAGCTTCTGGCGATCGCGCAGGACGATGGGGTCGGTATCGCCGATACGCAGGCCGTCGACGTAAACGACACCGGACTCGACGGGCGTACCGCGCTTGACGATACCACCGCGCATCTCGAGCGTGTCGCCGTTATCGAGGATAAAGATATGATCGTCCTTGATGCCCATCTTGCAGGCCAGCTGGGCATGGGCGCGCAGATGCACGGCCTCACCGTGAACCGGCATAAAATACGTGGGCTTGGCCATGGCCATCAGGAGCTTGAGCTCCTCCTGGCTACCGTGACCCGAGACGTGGACGAGAGCGCGGTTCTTATCCCACACGTCGCAGCCGAGCTTGGCCAGGCTGTTGACGACCTGCTGGACGGCCTTCTCGTTGCCAGGAACGGGAGTTGCCGAGAGGATAACGGTATCGCCCTCGTGGATGGAGAGCGTCTTGTGCTCGCCATTGGCCATGCGGGACAGGGCCGACAGCGGCTCGCCCTGCGAACCAGTGCACATGACGACGATCTTGTCGTCAGGCAGGTTATCGATATCGAAGGCATCGATGATATCGGCATCATCGATGTTGAGATAACCGAGCTCGCGCGCCACGCGGGTGTTCGTGAGCATGGAGCGACCGGTCACAACGACCTTACGGCCGCACTTGCGGGCGGCATCGCAGATCTGCTGCAAACGATGGATGTGGCTCGAGAACGATGCGACGAACACGCGACCCGGGGCGTTCTTGATGGCGTGCAGCAGGTTGGGACCAACCTCGGCCTCGGACTTGGTAAAGCCGGGAACCGTGGCATTGGTGGAGTCGGAAAGCAGCAGGTCGATGCCCTGCTTGGCAAAGCGGCTGATAGCGGCATAGTCGGGCGTGACGCCATCGATGGGCGTCTGGTCGAGCTTAAAGTCGCCGGTGTGCATAACGGTGCCCTGATTGGTGCGGATGAACACGCCCAGAGCGCCGGGGATGGAGTGCGTCATCGAGAAGAAGTCGAGCGAGATGCCGCCGAGGTTGACATGGCTGCCGCCCTTGACCTCGCGGAACTTAGGCGCGCGGATGCGGAACTCGGAGAGCTTGCCCTCGATAAAACCGAGCGTCAGCTTGCTCGAGAAGATGGGCACCTTGTTGTTGAGGTCCTGCAGCAGGTACGGAAGCGAACCGGTGTGGTCCTCGTGGCCGTGAGTGACGATGATACCGCGGAGCTTCTCCTCGTTCTCCAGAACATAGGTGTAGTCGGGAAGCACCAGGTCGATACCGGGCTGGGAGTCATCCGGGAACATAAGACCGGCGTCGACGAGCACCATGTCGTCGCCGCACTCGAAGACCGTCATGTTCTTGCCGATGCCGTCAAGGCCGCCGAGCGGAATGATCTTCAAAGGAGATGATTTTTTAGCTGCCATAGGTAAGTGTGGTTTCCTTTCTTCGAAACGGGTCTGGAACAACCGACGGGGCGCTTCTGGCAAACCGACCGCCGGGAACGTACAAATATGCATCGCAGAGTCGATGCAATAACCACAGTATGATACCCATTTGCACAACAACAGACCACCCATGCATCAAAGCCCCATCTGAACTGGTCTATCCCGCCGGTTTCCCGTGGGGCGGGCGCTGATGAAGTTTCCTGCTCTACAGTCCTGCTCACGACGGAGGCCACATTAAGTGGCCTCCTGTT
>URUW01000093.1 GCA_900551205.1 uncultured Collinsella sp.
CTCGCCCGACTCTTCCGCGACGGGAAGGGCATCCATGTCACCGCGCAGCATGATGACCGTGCCGGCCTGATCGTCCGTGCACGTACCGTTGCCCTGGGCCGCCACGGCCGCACCGGCACCGATGAGGCCCACAACACAGGAGCCGTCGACGAGCGTGGCGAACGGGATGCCCATCTCGGTCAGACGTGCCTGGATATACGCAGAGGTTTGCGGAAGGCAATTACCCAACTCGGGCGTCTGATGCAGATCGTGGCGCCACGCAGCAAGCTTGTCTGCAAAAGCTTGAGCCTCGGCAACAAGACCGTCACCGATAGCGGCTTGCGCTGCCGGGGTGGCCTTGGGCGCTGGTTGCGGTTGAAAATCGGACTGAGCTGGTGCCATAGATGCCCTCCAGTATTATTTGTGCAGCAAACACTTTGATGGTCTAAAGTGCAAGGTATAACTGTAAGGGCGTTACATAAAAAACGCCGCCCCAGGAGGGCGGCGCAACAAGTTGTTTACAATTGCGAGCGCGGCTTTTTGCGCAAAAAATCAAAGTGAGTCTCGCTCAAGATAATCGACAGGAAGATAAGCACGAAGCCGGCGAGCAGGCGCGAGGTGAGCGCCTCCCCCATCAGCAGCACCGAAAACAACACGCCCGAAGGCGACTCCATCGAAAGAAGCAGTGAGCCCGTCGAGGCGGGGACATGCGCCAAACCGACGTTTTGGACGAGCAGCGCCACGCATGTGCAGCCCACCGAGAGGAAAACAGCCACACCGATAAACTCCGGCGTCCATGCAGAGAGGGGCGCCTGGGTCTCGAATAGCAGCGACGTGATTAAACTCAAAACGCCATTGCCCACAAACATCCAAAACGTGATGACGTTGATGTCCATCTTGCGACCGTACTTGGCAGTCACCGCCATCTGGATGGCGAAGAAGATCGCGCCGCCCAAGGTAATAACATCGCCGGCATTGAACTCGACGCTATCGAGCGCTACCAGGCCAATACCCGCCAGGCACAACAACGCTGCACCCAGGTTATACCGGGTAAGCTTTTCACCGCTCAGGACATAGCTTGCAAACGGCACAAGGATGCAATACGTGCCGGTCAAAAAAGCGCTCTTGCCCGCCGTGGTCTGTGCCAGGCCGATCGTCTGCAAACCGTAGGCACCCCACATGAGCGCACCCATGCCAAGCCCGACGATCAGGTTGCGGGCATTGAAATGAGCGATGATGCGCTTATGGAAAATTGCAAACATAACCAGTGATGCCGGGAGAAAGCGAACATAGACCAGCTCGAACACCGGAATGGTGTCGAGTGCGTCCTTCATAGTGGTAAAGGAGTAGCCCCAGATAATCGCCACCGAAAGCAGTAGAACTTTCCAGAACAACGGCGAGCGTGCGCCGGCACCCCGGGGAATACCACCCGCGCCCAAATCCTCACGGGCTACAGGGCTATCGGGCATGTTTTCGATTTCGTTGGCAGCGTATTGGGCCATGGAACATCCTCGCACTCAATCTGGGCGTGGTGTCCGCACGCGTATGGCTGCGTGCCGCCTCATGGTCAAATAAAAACGGGACGCGCCGGACCCCCGGCACGCCCCGCTACTGTAGCAACAACCAAGCAGCTCATGCAATTCACTCAACTAAAGCGTCGAGCCGGAAGGCCTCGATGTTCCGTCAACGCCACATTGTCGCGCTAAATCAATTTGGTCGACTCCAGCTTTTCGATGATCCAGTCGTTGGCCTTGATGACCGGGCGGCGGAAGACGACGCCCAGGCCCAGCGACGGAATCAGGTAGCTCGCCAAGATACCCAGCTCAATCCAGTACTCCATATGGTAGGCGCCAGCCATGGCGGCGTGCATGGCGTTGATGCCGTGGGTAAACGGCAGGAACGGGTAGATCGCCTGGAACACGGGGCCGGTCATCTCGATGGGGAACGTACCGCCTGAACCGCCGACCTGCATGACCAACAGCACGACAGCGAGCGCCTTGCCGATATCGCCAAACGAAACCGTGAGCGTGTAGACGATATTGGAGAACACGAGACTCGCGACCCAGCCCGCCAGCACAAACTGCAGCGGGTTGTCGCATTGGATGCCAAAGAACAGGATGTCGCCCGCGCACACGAGTGTCGCCTGCAGCAGGGCCAGACCTCCAAAGAACAGGTAGCGGCCCAGGTAGATCTCGTGCAGGCGCACGGGGATCAGCTCGTTGATGAGCTCATCGTCAACCGATACCTTCATCATGGCCGCCAGCACGATCGAGCCGACCCACAGCGACAGGATCGTATAGAACGGCGCCATGGCCGAACCGTAATTGCGGATCGGATAGACCGGCTTGCGGTCGAGCGCGACGGGGCCGGAAAGCGACACGGCCAAACCCTCGGGATCGTTGCCGATCATCGTCTTGATCGTGGCAAGGTCGTCCGACATCAGGGCGCCATCGAGCTCGTCCTTAAAGGCGCTGATCTTGTCCGATGCCTCACCCAGCTGATCGGAAGCCTTGTTGACCAGCGTCGCAGCCTTGGAGAGGCCCTTTGCGAGCGAGCCAGAGGCGTCGGTCAGACCGCTCACGGCGCTATCCAAGTCACCCGAGATACCGTTCAGGGAATCCAGAACGCCCGAAATGGTCTTCTTGAGCTCCTTGGCCTTAACCGAGAACGTGGAATCGTAGTCGGACTTGGCTCCCGAGATACCCGCCTTGGCATCGGCGATGGCCTGGTCGACCTCGGCACGCGAGTTGTTGACCTCCGCCATGCCGTCCGAAAGGGACTTTGCGGTCGCCGTCAGGTCCTTCGCATTGTTGCGGTACTCCACGGCAATTCTGCCCAGCGACGTCGCAGCGGACTCGAGACCGTCTTTGAGCTTGTCATCACTCACCTGGTCGGCAAGGTTACGGAGCTGATCGGTCATCGCATCGATATCGTCAGCACGCGTATTGAGCGCCGCTGCGGCTTCGTTGAGCTGAGACACCGTAAGGTCAACATGCTGATTCGCGGCATCGAATGCCTTCGCAAGCTCGGCGGACACGTTGTCGAACGAGCCCGCGCTTCCGTCAATCGCCGCGTCAACGGCATCGTTGGCGGCCTTGAGCGCTTCCTTGGAATCATTGATGCCACTCTTGGCGTGCTCCATCAGCTGCTTCGTCGACTCATCAACGGTGCCCGTCTGCTTGAGCATGCCGCCCGCCGATGTCAGTGAATCGGACGTGGAGCTCAAAATGCCCGCGAGCGACGTCGCACTCGCCTGAACGTCCTGCAGGTCCTCGACCGAATCGCCCAGCGTCGAGGACAGATTGGCGATAAAGCTGCTCACCTGGTCGGTACTCATATAGTCGAGCAGGCTGGACACGGTCTTAAGGCCGATGGTCGTGATGGTCTTGGTAAAGGTCTCGTTGACCTGACTCTGGACGGCGCTCGAACCCTTTTCAGTCACGATCTGTGCGATGGCGTTGGCCTTCTGATTCTCATAGAACTCGATATCGGCGTGCTTCACCTCGGTCGAGAAAAGCGTCATCATGTCGGCGCTAAACGTTTTAGGGATAACGACGGCAGCGTAGTACGCGCCCGACTTAACGCCCTCAATCGCCTTATCACGGTCGTTGAGGACGACCCAGTCGAAGTTCTCGTTGCCGCGCAGGGTGGCGGTTACGTTTTCGCCCACGTTGACCTCGACGGGAATCAGATCGCTCTCGTAACCCTCATCGGTGTTGACCACTGCAATCTTAAGGTTGCCGGTATTGCCGTAGGGATCCCAGCTTCCGGCGATGTTAAACCATGCATAGAGACATGGCACGATGATCAGGCCCATCACGACGACCATGCCGATCACGGAGCGAGACACGTTTTGGACATCGCGCTTAAACAGGTGCAGGATGTTTTTCATTTATGCCTCACCTCCTTTAGAGTGCTTGCCAAGCGAGGTGGTGTCCCCGTCGTTTCCGTTTACGTTGTCAGCGCCGTCGGCATCTTGAGCCTTACGATGCGCACCGATATGCGACAGACGGCTCGTAGGCTGTTCGCCTCCCTTGGCGCCACGCTCGCTGGCGTTGAGACCAAACATGCGACGGGCGGCAGGGATGGCAGCCGTGTGCTCGCGCATCTCGCGGCGAAGGTCCTCGTCCGAAAGCGCCGAGATACGCATCTGGGTATTGAGGCTCGCACGGATGTATTCGATGTTGATGAGCCAGCCGCAGATGGCGATAACCGAAATGATCCAGATAACGAGCAGGATGATCTTGCCGTTATTGTCGATATCGAGCACCGTCGAAAGCACAAAGAGCAGAACCTGCACGCCTACCACGGCGGCAAAACCGCCCTTGATGTAGTACGGGTAGCGATGCTCAAACGCCACGGCATGATCGAGCAGCTCGCGACGGTACGAATCCGAATCGAGCATGACGCGCATGGCCGTGCGCAGCGAATAGCGCTGGCGCGGCAGGTCGTTGGACTCGCAGATCATGAGGCCCGTCGTGGAAAGCTGCTTATCAAAGAGCAGATTGAGGTTGAGCAGCAACGGGCGCAGCTGCAGACCGATAAAGAGCGCGATGGCAAGGAACACGCCCAGGATGCACAGGTTGAACAGGTAGTTGAACGAATACATGCCACCGACGGTCTCGCGCAGCAGGTTGATGCCATAAGTGAAGGGCAGCAGCGGATGCAGCCATTGGAAGAAGCCGGGCATCATCTCGATGGGATACATGCCCGACGAGCCGGGGATCTGCACAATGACGAGGATGACGCCAATGGCTTTACCGATATGCTTAAACGTGGTGGACAGCGCATAGATGATGTTGACGTAGGTGAACGAAATAGCGATGCCGCCCAGTACAAAGAGCAGCGGATTGACGCACTGAACGCCAATGACCAGGTCGCCCACCGTAACGATAATGGCCTGGAACGCGCCCAGGATCACCAGCAGCAGCCAGCGGCCAAAGTAGCCCTGACGCGCCGTAAAGCTACCGATGCCCTCGCGGTCGACCTCGAGTTTATAGATAGCGATGAGCACATAGCCGCCTACCCACAGCGCCAGATTGGTGTAGAAGGGCGCGATGCCCGAGCCAAAGCTCTTGACCGGATAGATTGACTTGGACGTCAGCTCAACCGGAGATGCCATGAAATCTGCCACGTCATTGACGTCGACGTCCATGAGGTCGGCTAACTCGCCCATAGACTCAGAGGTCTGCAGCGCCGCAATGTCATTGGCGGCGGTCGCGAGCTTGTCCTGAACCTTGGCAAGGGAGGCGTCGGTTTGGGATAGCGTGGTCTTTGCCTGCTTGAGCGTGGCGTCGAGCTGCGCCAGCGTGCCGCGCGCGCTCGCTATCGTGGGGGTCATACCCGACACAATGCCGGTCAAATCGCCCGAAACGGCGGCAAAGGAATCAAGCGCGCTCGAAGCCTTCGGAAGTGCGTTCTGACCCAGATCGGTCTGAGCCTGACCGAGGCTAGCCGTACCGGTCTGAATTGCCGCGTTGAGTGCGTTGCTCGCGTTCGAGATTGCCGTAGCGTCGTTTGCCATGGCGCTCGATTGTGCAGAAAGGCCATCCTTGATGCTCTGCAGCTTCTGGTTTTGCTCGCGAAGCGAATCGATGGTCGATACAATGCGCGCGTCAATTTCCTCGGAACCTGTCGACGTGTCATTAACGAGAATCTCCAAGTGCCCGATAACGGCCTTATTGTGATCGATCGTCGCCTGGAGAGACTCGAGCGAGTTGTCGATGCGGGTGGTCGTAGATGTGACCGTACCCGTTAGCTTGCCAATCGCAGCGTTCGCGGAGGCTGACGTCTTGGTGAGTGCAAGGCTACCTTCCGAGAGTGCCTTGGAGAGCGAGGTGATAGAGTTGCCCGCCGTGGCGCGAGCCTCGCCCAGCAGGTCGTTGCCCTGGGAGATTGCCTGCGTCAGCGACGGTGCCTGACCTTGCAAGCCGGCAAGCGCCGCATCAGCCGAGGCGATAGCGCCACTCGTCTTATCGATGGCGGCATTCATATCGCCAATCGAATCGCGCACCTCACCCAAGGTGTCGGATGCCTCGGACACCGAACTTGTCAGCGAGTCCTGAGTCTGGGTTGCCTTGTCCTTTAAATCGACACCGGCATCCTTGGCGATACTGGCAACAGTCTCGCCCACCGTGGAGACAAACTCCGAGTTGATCTGCTCCTCGATGGTGTTGGCACCGGTATCGGTGACCTTGGGCGCAATGGCGCTCTTCTTCTCATTGACGTAATAGGTGAGCTTCGGCTGATGGTAATTGCCATCGAGCATCGAGACAAGATTGTCGGAGAAGTTCTTGGGGATTACGATCGCCGCGTAGTATTCCCCGCTCTCGACGCCCTCTTTGGCATCGGCAGCCGAGTCGACGAAGGTCCAGCCCAGCTGATCGTTTTCCTTGAGCTGGTCGACCACCTTATCGCCTGCATTGAGCTCGCCCACCAAGTCATTCTGGGTGCCCTGATCGTTGTTGGCGATGGCGATTTTAATGCCCTGGGTATTTCCGTACGGATCCCAGTTGGCAACGATGTTGTACCAGGCATACAGCGAGGGAATGACGCACACGCCCAGGGTAACCACCAGGGCGACGGGGTTCACGATCAATCGCTTGATGTCGCGTTTAAAGATTGCAAAGGAGACCTTTGCGTTGGATAGTTTGCTGCCGAGACTCACGCTTGGACCATCCATCCTGTCGTTGAATCGAATCGTACTATCGACAACCATTGTACGTAGGCGCTTTAGTGCCTCGCGGCACAATGGTGCTGAGTTTTGCGGGTAGCAATATACTACGAAGATGAGTTAACGTACAGTTGTACAGTATCTTTAATTTTAGCAGGTCACAAAACCACAACCCGCACAAATCAGCAATCCGAATAGTCCTCGGGGACGTTCTTGAATGACCAGTCGTTTAAGAGCGTCCCCAATGACTACTTTGGACCACGAAGGCGCCGCAGGTTGAGCATAAGACAGCGAAAACGCCCCTAAGCGAGCAAGGTGACGCGAAAGAGGAGGGAAGCGTACTTTGGTACGCGACCGACGATTGAACGTCAGATTGCCGCTTAGGGGCGTTTGCAGCGTC
>URUW01000094.1 GCA_900551205.1 uncultured Collinsella sp.
ACCTGCGGTTGAGCTTGCGGGCACGCTTGAGCTTGCGCCCTACGAGGTACGCTATCTGTTGAGGGCCTAGGCCATGGCTGCGTCCGACGAGGGCTATCAACATATTGAGCATGGGTTTGAACCCGTGTTCGACCAGCACTCGCGCGTTTTGGTGCTGGGGTCGTTTCCCTCGGTGCTTTCGCGCGCCAATGCCTTTTACTATGGCAACCCTCAGAACCGCTTTTGGCGCGTGATAGCGGCATGCCTCGGTGCGCCTGTGCCACCCAATGAGGGCGATCCTTTGGCGGACGGTACGCCGGCGACACTCGACGCCTCGATTGCCGCCAAGCGATTCATGCTCCTCGACGGCGGCGTAGCCCTGTGGGATGTGATCGAGAGCTGCGATATCAAGGGCTCGAGTGACGCTAGTATTCGTAACGTCGTGCCGATCGATATCGGGCGTATTACCGCCGTGGCTCCGATCGAGGCGGTCGTCTGCAACGGCGGCACCGCGGGACGTCTCTACCACCGCTACCTTGAGTCTCTGACAGGCATCAAGGCGCAGGTCATGCCCTCAACGAGTCCCGCTAACGCGGCTTGGAGCCTTGATTGCCTCATCGCCTTCTGGGCCACTGCCGTCACCTGGCGCCCCCAACCTCATCACGATATTTAACCGAAACTGGAATTTCGGTCGGCTAGAGCGGGCTGTTGCATTCTAAACGACCGAAACTCCAGTTTCGGCTAAAACGCGGGTAGGGTGGGGCAGGGAGGAAATGCCGTTCACAGGGGATTTTCTACCGTTCGCATTGGAATTGTTGCTATGGTGGCATCGGTCGTGCAGACTGGAACACGGAATGTTACCCACTTGGGGCATGACCTGTTCTACTCACAACCGCATCTTTTTTGGAATGTTACTCTCTGAGGCACGACCAAGCGTTCGCAGGCTTTGCGCCTTGCGATTGTTTGTTAAGCTTCAGAGAGTTTTTGTTTCTAGCGATCGTATGAAGCGCGTTCTAAAAGATGCACCGGGAAAGGCTGGAAAGGGAACGGCATGAAGGCAGTCCGCCGCATCAACAACAACGTGGCCGTGTGCCGGGACAACGTTGGCAACGAGCTCCTCGCCATGGGCAAAGGCATCGGCTTTGGCCAGCTGCCGCGCGAGCTTACGCTTGCCGAGGTCGAGCGCACGTTCTACAACGTTGACGAGCGGTGCTTCAGCGCGATCAACGATCTGCCGCAGGATGTGATGGAGTTCTCCATCTCCTGCGCGGACTACGTTCGCAATGAGCTGCCCTACGAGCTGAGCGCCAATCTCGCTTTTACCCTGGCCGACCACCTCTCGTTTGCTATCGACCGCGCAAAGAAGAACATGCAGGTGCGTATGCCGCTCGCCTATGACGTGGAGCAGATGTACCCGGCGGAGTACCGCCTGGGCAAGCATATCGCCCGCCGCGTGCAGAAGCAGTTTTGCGTCGCTTTGCCCAACAGCGAGGCGACAGGCATCGCCCTCAATATTATCAATGCGCGTCTGGGTGCGGCGACCGAGGCCGAGAAGGAACGCGAGCGCCAAGACGATAACATGCTCGAGGATGTTACCGAGATCATCGAGGATGACTTCGGCATCGACATCGACCGCAGTTCGTTTGCCTTCTCGCGCTACGCCACGCACATGCGCTATCTCTTTGAGCGCCTTCACTCCGGCGAGGTTCTCGACAGCAGCTGTGTAAACGGCTTCCGCGGCATCGAGGAGCAGTATCCGCGCGAGGCTGCGTGCGTCGCAAAGATCTCCCAGCATATCGAGGGCGAATGGGATGGGGCCGTCGTGAGCAACGACGAGCGCCTGTATCTGGTGGTCCATGTGAGTAGGCTCCGCATCAAAGGTACGGGAAGGTAGCGCGTACAACGTGGCACGCTGCTGCTCCCAGCAACCGAAAAGGGTACGACAATGGCTAAAGCAGAACGCTATGCCGAGCTCGCCAGCAAGGTAGTCGAATACGTTGGCGGCAAGGACAACATCGTCTTCTTCACGCATTGCGTGACGAGGCTTCGCTTCAACGTCAAGGACAAGAGCTTGGTCAAGGGCTCGGACATCGAGAAGATCCGAGGCGTAATGGGTTGCCAGTGGGTAGGCGACCAATACCAGATCATCATCGGACAGTCCGTGTCCGACGCCTACAACCTGATCGTCAAGGAGACCGGCCTTGAGGGCAATGGGTCCGTTGACGAGGACATGGGCGACGCCCACAAGAAGAAGTTCAGCATCAACGCCGTCTTTGATGCCATCTCGGGCTCGATCACGCCGATCATCCCTGTGTTTATCGGTGCCGGCTTTATCAAGATCGCTGTGCTGCTGCTCACGCAGTTCGGCCTTCTTACCGCTGATAACACCACCATCCAGGTGTTGACGTTCGTCGGCGACGCGGGCTTCTACTTCCTGCCTGTCTTTGTGGGCGCGTTTGCGGCTAAGAAGTTCGGCGCCAACATGGCGCTCGGCATGATGATGGGCGCCATCTTTATTCACCCGTCCTTTATCTCCGCGGTAACGGACGGCACGGCGCTCAGCGTCTACGGTATCCCTGTCTATGCCACGACGTATTCGAGCTCCGTGGTGCCGGCGCTTCTCACCGTTTGGGTCATGTCCTATGTCGAGAAGTTCTTTGCCAAGCACTCGCCCGATTCGATCCGTTCTATCACCGAGCCGTTCTTTACGCTGCTCGTTATACTGCCGCTCGCTCTCTGCGTGCTCGGTCCCGTTGGCGCCTTTGTGGGTACGTACCTCTCCGAGGCTATCATGTGGCTCTACAACACTACCGGTTTCTTTGGCATCGCCGTGCTCTCTGCGATCTTCCCGTGGATTGTTATGACTGGCATGCACACCGCCCTTGCGCCCTATCTTGTTAACGCCATGGCTACCGTCGGCTACGACCCCATCATCTGCACGGCCAACGTCGTTGCCAATATCGACCAGGGTGCCGCGTGCGCTGCCGTAGCCTTCAAGACCAAGCACGACGAGAATCTGCGTTCCGTCGCCTCCGCTTGCGCCGTCACGGCTATCGTGGGCGGTGTGACCGAGCCCGGTATGTTCGGCCTCAACCTTAAGCTCAAGACGCCTATGTACGGCGCTATGATCGGCTCCTTCTTTGGTGCCCTCGTTGCCGGCTTTGGCCATGCCTACCTCTACTCCATGATTGGTTCCGGAGGTCTCTTTGCCCTTCCCGCATACCTGGGTGGCGACAACCCGTTTGCCAGCATGGCCTGGATGGCTGCCGGTCTTGTTGTTGGTGCCATCGTGACCTTTATCGCCACCTACATCCTCTACAAGCCCGAGGATGCCGAGGCGTAATCGTCGATTGTTCCAATCAGTTGTCCAATTTTTAGATAGGAGATAAGCATGTCTTTCCCTGAGAACTTCCTGTGGGGTGGCGCTACCGCTGCTAACCAGTGCGAGGGTGCCTACCTCACCGACGGCAAGGGTCTCAGTACCGCCGACGTTATGACCGCGGGCGACAAGGATACGCCGCGCCGCATCACCGACGGCTGCCTGCCTGGCGAGAACTACCCGAGCCATGTGGCCATCGACCACTATGGTCACTTCAAGGAGGATATAGCCCTCTTTGGCGAGATGGGCTTCAAGACCTATCGCATGTCCATCAATTGGGCGCGCATCTTCCCCAACGGCGACGATGATGAGCCTAACGAGGCCGGTCTTGCCCACTATGACGCTGTCTTTGACGAGTGCCATAAGTACGGTATCGAGCCCTTGGTGACGCTCTCCCACTACGAGACGCCGCTCGGCCTGCAGAAGTACGGCTCGTGGGAGAACCGCAAGGTCATCAATTTCTACCTCAACTACGTCAAGACCGTCTTTACGCGCTACAGGGGCAAGGTTAAGTACTGGCTCACCTTCAACGAGATTAACTGCATGTCGATGAGCCCGTGGATGGCCGGCGGCATTGCCCCCGATGCGAGCGAGCAGGTCCGCATGACGGCCGCCTACCACCAGTTTCTGGCGAGCGCCCAGGCGGTGCAGCTGGCGCACGAGATTGACCCGGAGAACAAGGTTGGCATGATGTACGGTGGCATGTTCAGCTATCCCAATAGCTGTGATCCGGCCGACGTCAAGGCCAACGAGGAGTTCATGCGCACCAACCTGTTCTACCCGGACGTGATGTGTCGTGGCTACTATCCCGCCTACAAACTCAAGGAGTTCGAGCGCCGCGGGATCGTCCTGCCCGAGGAGCTGGGCGACAAGGAAATCCTGCGCGCCGGCACGGTAGACTTCCTCTCGTACAGCTATTACTTCACCATGGTGTGCGGTAAGAAGACCAACGCCATGGCGCTCGACTGCGGCAGCGTCGTGACGGGCTATACCAACCCCTATGTTGAGCAGACCCCCTGGGGCTGGAGCATCGACCCGTACGGTCTGCGCTACTCGCTCAACCTCTTCTACGACCGCTATCAGATTCCGCTGATGATCGTGGAGAACGGTCTGGGCACGTATGACAAGGTCGAAGAGGACGGCTCGATTCACGACCCGTATCGCATCGACTACCTGCGTGCCCATATCAAGGCCATGAAGGAGGCTGTCGAGATCGACGGCGTCGACCTGATGGGCTACACGCCGTGGGGCTGCATCGATATCGTCTCGGCCGGTACCGGCGAGATGAAGAAGCGTTACGGTTTCATCTACGTGGACGCCGACGACGAGTGCAAGGGCTCGCTCGCACGTAGCCGCAAGGATAGCTTCTTCTGGTACAAAAAGGTTATTGCCAGCAACGGCGAGGACCTGGACTAGCTTTCGGACGGGGTCGCAATCCTGCGGCCCCGTTTTGCCCCATTAAAGGCCTTAGCCTGTGCGCCGTGCGCAGCGCGGCCCGAAACCCGTGAGGGCCGGCGCCTCTAAACGCATAACGGAAATCCAAGGGCTATACCCTAAGAGCAAACCACCCCTTTTAGGGGTGGTTTTGATGCGCGGCCACTAGGTGCCAGAGCGGGGCGGGGGGCGCAGGCTTGGCCATGACGGCGCCGTCGCTGTCAAAGGCGCTCACGTCGGCGCCGCCGAGCTGCTGTGCCCGTTTGACCGAGCATCCCATGCGCACGGCACCCACGAGTTTGTCGATGGCCTCGGAGAATGGCCTGCGCAGGGCGCCCATGCGGGGCGACCCGCAGAGCTTTGCCGATAGTCCGCCCATCGCGAGCACGGTGGCTCCGCCCCAGAGTATGTTGCCCGTTTGGGCGTTCCTCTGTAGCCTTGCGAGCACGCCGCGCGCTGCCTCGGGATCCGTGCCGTCGGTTTCGACGATCGCATAGAGCCGCGTGCCGTGTTGTGCAATAGCGCTAAGTGCGGAGAGCCTGGTGGCATCGAGGGCCTCTGCGGTGTTCGACCCGCCTTGCCTGATCGCCAAGACAATGGCGTCAAACGTCCCGGTCGGGTGCCCTTCTGCTAGTTTCATCGACTCAAACGAGGGCAGTTTCGTGTCCGAGATTCTGGCGTAGGCGGTATATGCGTCCTTAAAGTCCTCAAGCAAAAAGACGAGTCCGGGATCAGCATCGAAAAATGTGAGCGCGATGCTCTCCGGCGTCGAGGGCGTCTCGGCATCGAGCTCCTCCTGGTTTTCGTGCGCGCGATCGGGCGACATGGTTCCTTCTTTCTGGTCGATGGCCTCTACAGTACAACGTTACAACAAGGTTTCGGCGCTCTCGCGGCGCTATCCTTATGCAATCAAGCACTTGAGAGGAGATCCATGCGTCTGCCCATGAACACATCGCTCGCCGGCCTCAAGCCCTCCGGCATCCGCCGGATCAATGCGCTCGCCGCTCAGCACCCGGGGTGCATCGCGCTCGCGCTTGGCGAGCCCGATTTTCCCACGCCCGATGTGATTGGCGCCGAGGTGACTGCCTCGCTGGGCCGCGGTGACACGCACTATCCGCCCAACAACGGTCGCCCCGCCCTGCGCGAGGCGCTGTCCGCTTACATGGGCGACGCGGGTCTTACGTTTTCTGCCGACGAGGTCATTCTGACCGACGGCGCAACCGAGGCCCTGTCGGCAACATTCATGGCTATGCTCAACCCCGGTGACGAGGTCATTATCCCCACACCGGCCTTTGGCCTGTACGAGAGCATCGTCGTGGCCAACCACGCCAAGGCGGTCTTTTTGGATACGGAGCCAGCACAATTCCAGATCAATGAGGAGGCGCTTCGTGCTTGCGTGACGCCGGCGACCAAAGCCATCGTCATTTGCTCGCCCAACAATCCCACGGGCTGTATCCTCAACGCGGCTTCGCTCGACGCCGTGGCGCACGTGGCGGAGCGGACGGGCATCTACGTGGTCTGCGACGACGTCTACAACCGCCTGGTCTATGTGGATGGCTACGAGCGCTTTGCCCAGCGCCACCCGGAGTTGCGTGATCAGACGGTGGTCATCGAGAGCTTTTCCAAACCCTGGGCCATGACCGGCTGGCGCTTGGGCTGGCTCGCAGCCGCAGCCCCCGTCATCGCCGAGATCGCAAAAGCTCACCAATACTTAGTATCGAGTGCCGTCTCCTTCGAAATGGACGCCGCAGCCCGAGCCCTGACCGTCGACCCAACCTCCATGCTCAAAGTCTACCGAGCCCGCCGCGAGCGCGTCCTCGCAGCCTTATACGCCATGGGCCTCGACGTAGTAGAGCCCGCAGGAGCCTTCTACACTTTCCCGAGCATCAAAAAGTTCGGCCTAACCAGCGAAGACTTCTGCATCAAAGCCATCGAAGAGGCAAACGTAGCCCTAGTCCCGGGCGACTGCTTCGGCACCGAAGGTCATATCCGCCTAAGCTACTGCGTCTCCGACAAAGACCTAGACGAAGGCCTCCACCGCCTGTCCACCTTCCTTTCAACCTTGTAGCCATCAGGGACGCAACATATCAGCCCACCGACTTAAGGCTTATGAGTGGGGGCGCCGGCCAACGGGAAACCGGGCTGCCCCAAAGTCACCGCAGGCCGCGCCGCCGAAGGCCAGGCGCAAGGTTTTCGTAGATTCCGCACGAGCCGAAGAGCACTAAATGTGCTCTTCGTGCGA
>URUW01000095.1 GCA_900551205.1 uncultured Collinsella sp.
CCAAGGCGGGCGTAGTAGAATCTGAACCACCATATCGCCCCGTACAAAAGGAGACTCCCCATGCATGACGTCGGAATGAACATGAGCCAGCTTGCCATGAGCGTCAAGCAGGTCGACGACACCATTGAGCTCGCTCACGAGTGGAGCCATCAGCTGCTGCACGCGACCGAGAACTTTGACATGGAGCGCATTGGCGCCAAGCTCGAGGCCGCCATGTCTGCGCTGCACGAGGCGCACGATGCGCTCGAGGGCTACGAGGAGGCCATCGAGGCCGACCACAACTCCGTCGGCTCTGTGAAACTGGTGTAACGTGGCCGAGCACGAGCACGCGCACAATCACGGTGCGGACGACGATGCGAGCTGCCGCTGCAGCGGCGCCAACTCCGAGCTGGTCCGCTTTTCGGTCACCGCGCCCGACGACCTGCTGCGCCGCTTTGACGAGCAGATCGCGCGCCGCGGTGACGTGGCTAACCGATCCGAGGCCGTACGCGATCTGATTCGCGCCTCGATCGCCAAGGAGCAGATGCGCACGCCCGACGAGCAGGTCATCGGTTCGCTCACCATGATCTATGACCACCATACCGGCGATCTGACGCGCCGTCTGGACGAGGTGCAGCACGACTACACCGACGAGATTGTCTCGACCATGCATGTGCATCTGGACCACCACAACTGCCTGGAGATTCTGGCGCTCAAGGGTCGCGGCGAGCGTGTCTACGAGCTGGCCGACCGGTTGCTGGGGCTGCGCGGCGTTAAGCACGGCGAGCTCACCTGCGCCGCCACCAAGCAGAGCCTGGGGCTGTAGCGGGATTTCCCGCAACGCACCTGCCATAAAGGGACAGGTTTGTTTTGGCAGGTTTAGAAGTTTTACCGACCAAAATAAACCTGTCCCTTTTTGGTCGGTTTTGACGAGGGGAAGCCACATGCGGCATGTGCATATTCATGAGACGGGCATTGTGCAGGGCGTTGGCATGCGGCCATTTGTGTATCGCGAGGCTATGGCGCATGGCATTTGCGGCTGGGTGCTCAACGCGGGCGATGGCGTGCACATCGAGGCGCATGCTTCAGTCGAGGCACTCGACGAATTTGTCACCGCGCTGTCGGAGCACGCGCCTGCCGCGGCCCGCGTTGAGCATGTCGCTGTTGCAGACCTGGAGCCCGACGCTTGGGATGCCGACGATGAGCAGGTCTTTCGTATTGTAGCGTCGCAGGATCAGACCGTGCACACGACGCTCATCTCCCCCGATATCGCCACCTGTGACGACTGCCTGCGCGAACTGTTCGACCCCGCCGACCGTCGCTATCACTACCCCTTTATCAACTGCACCAACTGCGGGCCGCGCTTTACCATCATCCGATCGCTGCCTTATGACCGAGCGGCCACGTCGATGGATTGCTTTCCTATGTGCCTCGAGTGCGCCGCAGAGTATGGCGACCCGCTTGACCGGCGCTTTCATGCGCAGCCCGATGCCTGCTTTGACTGCGGGCCACATATTACCTGGCGCGAGGCGGCGGGCGACATGGGGCTCGAGGGTCTGGGGGCGATGCCGGCCGTCGGCAACACGCGCGAAACCAGCGATGCCATTATTGACCGCTGTGTCGAGCTGCTGGCCAGCGGCGGTATTGTCGCCATCAAGGGGCTGGGCGGATTCCATCTGGCCTGCAACGCCGCCAATGAGCAGGCGGTGGTCGAGCTGCGCCGTCGCAAGCGCCGCAGCAACAAGCCGCTTGCCGTTATGGTGCGCAGCCTTGCCGATACTGAACGCCTGTGCCATGTCGATGATGCCGAGCGCGACTTACTGGCCGGCAGCATCCGCCCCATTGTGCTGCTGCGCCGCCGTGTTGTTGGCGAGGGAGATTCCCCCGACGGCCTTACACTCGCGCCATCCGTCGCGCACGATCTACCCGAGCTCGGCGTCATGCTCCCCTATACACCGCTTCAGCATCTGCTGCTTGCAGCTGCCTCGTCGCATGGCATGCACGCGCTGGTCATGACCAGCGGAAACCTGAGCGAGGAACCTATCGAGACCGACGATGCCCTTGCATGGGAACATCTTGTTGCCGCCGGCATCGCCGACGCGCTACTTGGCAACGACCGTGCGATTCTCTCACGCTACGACGACTCCGTGGTACGTGTGGTCGACGGCACCGTCATGCCTGTGCGTCGCGCACGCGGATATGCGCCGCAACCGTTGTCGCTGCCGGCGCTCGACGGCACTGCACCCTGCGTGCTCGCCTGCGGGCCGCAGCAAAAAGCCACGATCGCGCTCACGCGCGAGGACGCCGACGGCCATGTGGCCTGTTTTGTGTCGCAGCATATCGGCGATGTCGAAAACGGCGCGACCTTCGATGCCTGGAGCGCCGCCCGCGCACGTCTAGAAAACCTCTTTGACCTGACGCCTGCCGCCCTGGCATGCGACATGCATCCCAACTATCTATCGAGCCAGTGGGCGCGTGAGCGGGCACGGGAGCACAGTCTGCCGCTAATCGAAATCCAGCATCATCATGCGCACATCGCGAGCGTAATGGCAGAGGCGATTGTCGCTGGCCGGATTGCGCCCGATGCGCGCGTCCTCGGTATTGCCTTCGATGGTACGGGTGCCGGCACCGACGGCACCATATGGGGCGGTGAGTTTCTTATCGCCGGCCTTGCCGATTTTGAACGCGCCGCGCACCTGCGCACCTGGGCGCTGCCAGGCGGAGCCGCATCCGTGCGCGATGCCCGGCGCAATGCCTTTGCCCTGCTGAGCGAGCTCGGCCTGCTCGAGCATCCGGGTGCCGCGGGGCTATTGGGCACCCTCGACGAGCAAACACGCAGCGTGACAGCCACCATGATCGAGCGCGGCATCAACAGCCCGCGTACCAGCAGCATGGGGCGTCTCTTTGATGCCGCGGCAGCGATTCTGGGCATCTGCGACAAGGCAACCTACGAGGGCGAACCCGCCATAGAACTCGAAGCCGCCGCCTGGCGCGCGCTTGACGGTAAGCCCGTTCGTCTCGACGGCAATCATACAGGCGTATTCACGTCTGCGGACGACTCCCCCATCTTGGACCCCCAACCGCTCATCGAAGCTCTTCTGAACGGAATCGAGGCAGGCGTGCCGGCCGACCGGCTCGCCCTCGGGTTTCACATCGCCATTACGCACGCTACGACCCACATCGCGTGCGAGATCTGTGATCGCGAAGGCCTCGATACCGTCGCGCTCTCGGGCGGTGTGTTCATGAACCGGCTTTTGCTTCAGCTCCTTACCCACGAACTCAAAGACGCCGGTCTTGCCGTCTTGGTCCCCCACGCTGTACCCGCCAACGACGGCTGCATCGCCTACGGTCAGGCCGCCATCGCTCGCGCTCGCCTCGCGCAGACGGCGTTGCGATAGGCTGTTTTGCCAGCCTGCGCGCCGCCGTCTCACAGGTGTAACGCGTTTGCTCGTGACTCCCGCGAGCGCTACCATCAACTGATGGGTAATTAGGCGCCTATCCAGCGCAAAACGTATAAAAGGGGAACATTATGTGCCTTGCCGTTCCCGGTAAAGTGGTCAAACGCGACGACGACCTTAAGGCGACCGTCGACATGATGGGCATCGAGCGCCCCGTTTCGTTGCGCCTCGTGCCGACGGCACGGGTAGGCGACTATATTCTCGTGCACGCCGGCTTTGGCATTCAGATTGTCGACGAGCAGGAAGCCCAAGAGACACTCGAGCTCGTCAATACCATGACCGAGCTGGCCGAAGAGGACCAGCTCGCCACCAATCCGGCCGAGGCATACTAGTGGCGGCGGCGCAGCCGGTTCGCTCCGGTATCGACTTTTCGGCATTTCGCGACCCCAAGCTGGCTCGCGAGCTCATCGATCGTATTCATGAGCTTGTCGGCGACCGCAGCATCAACCTTATGGAAGTCTGCGGTACGCATACCGTGAGCATTGGCCGCTATGGCTTCCGCTCCATTATGCCGACGGGACTCAAACTGCTAAGCGGCCCGGGGTGCCCCGTTTGCGTCACCGCCAACCGCGACATCGATCACGCAATCGCGCTTTCCAACATGGACGGCGCCATCATCACCACCTTTGGCGACATGATGCGCGTGCCCGGATCGTCCACCTCGCTTGCCGCGCAAAAGGCAGCGGGGCGCGACATCCGCATCGTCTACTCTCCGCTCGACGCACTCGACATTGCCGAGCAAAATCCCGAACGCCCGGTCATCTTTATGGGCGTCGGCTTTGAGACCACAACGCCCACCATTGCCGCTGCTATCCTGGAGGCCGACGCGCGCGGGCTCCAGAACTTCTCGGTCTACTGTGCTCACAAGACCACGCCGCCGGCTCTGCGCGCGATCTCCAACGACCCCGAGACGACCATCGACGGCTTTATCCTGCCTGGTCACGTCGCTACCATCACGGGCTTGGCGCCCTTTAGCTTTTTGGTGGGCGAGTTCGATACCGCGGGCGTGGTCACGGGATTTGAGCCGGTCGATATCCTGCAGGGCATCTGCATGCTGGTCCAGATGATTGTCGAGCACAGGCCGGCAATCGACAACGCCTACCGCCGTGGCGTCAATGCAGACGGCAATCCCGTAGCGCGCCATCTGGTCGAGCAGGTTTTTGAGCCGTGCGACACCACGTGGCGCGGGCTGGGGCCGATTGCCAATTCGGGTCTTTCCATCCGACCCGAATTCTCGCGCTTTGATGCGCGCGCCCGCTTTGATATGCCCGTTGAGGCGACGGTCGAGCCACGCGGGTGCCGCTGCGGCGACGTGCTGCGCGGTGCCATCACGCCGAGCGACTGCCCGCTGTTCGGCCACGCATGTACGCCCGAACACCCCGTCGGCCCCTGCATGGTGAGCTCCGAAGGCAGCTGCGCGGCGTACTTTAGATACCGCGACTAGCCCGGACGCCCCCGCGTACCGGCACCACCCGCGATTGGAGTTTTCGATATGTCCCATAGCGTTACCGATAGCACTGTCCTGCTGGGCCACGGCTCCGGCGGCCAGATGATGAAGCGCATTATCGATGAGGTCTTTCTGGATGCCTTTGGGTCGCCCGAGCTGCTTGCGGGCAACGATGCCGGTGTCGCCGTACTGCCCGCAAGCGGGCGAATCGCCATGTCGACCGACAGCTTTGTGGTAACGCCGCAGTTCTTCCCCGGCGGCAATATCGGCCGACTCGCCGTATGCGGAACCGTCAACGACGTCGCGACCTCGGGCGCTAACGTGCGCTACCTCTCATGCGGCTTTATCCTCGAAGAGGGCTATCCCATGGACAAGCTGCGCCAGATTGTGCAGACCATGGCCGAAACGGCGCGCGAGGCGGGCGTGTCCATAATCACCGGCGACACCAAGGTGGTCGAGCGTGGCGGTGCCGACGGCGTCTACATCAATACCGCCGGCGTGGGCGAGGTGCCCGCGGGCGTAGCGCTCAGCGGTGCAAACTGTCGGCCCGGCGACGCCATCCTGGTATCGGGTACGCTAGGCGACCACGGCATCGCCATCATGAGCCAGCGCGAGGGCTTGGCGTTTTCGAGCAACATCGAAAGCGACGCTGCGCCGCTCAATCATCTGATTGCCGATGTGCTCGCCGCCGCCCCCGACACCCGCTGCTTCCGCGACCCCACGCGCGGCGGCCTGGCATCCACGCTCAACGAGTTTGCCCAGGCCAGCGGCGTCGCCATGGAGATCGACGAGGATGCCGTGCCCGTGCGCCCCGACGTGCAGGCGGCATGTGAGATGCTCGGCTACGATGTGCTGCAGGTGGCAAACGAGGGCAAGATGGTCGCCGTGGTGCCGGCCGAGCAGGCCGATGCCGCGCTGGCGGCCATGCGCGCCGCCCGCTACGGCGAGAACGCCGCCATCATCGGTCGCGTGCTGCCGCTTGCCGAGGACGCCCGCCCCGCCGTGCGCGTACGCACCGGCTGGGGATCGACCCGTATTCTCGACATGCTCGTAGGAGAACAGCTTCCGAGAATTTGCTAGCGGCTGCTCTGCAAGCTGCTCAGCATCCGGCCACAATCGGCCCGCCCATTTTCACTGGGACGTTGGCCCACTCAAACTGCGAGGAGATGGAAGGGCCCTCCTGCCGAGCTGATCGGTAGGAGGGCCCTTCGCTTTGCAAGACCATACTCCTTGCAGTATTTACCCGGTAGGCAGAGGCTCGCTACGCCGCGCGGCGTTTGGTGTAGACAAACCAGCCGCCGACGGCCCCGATACCGACGATGCCCACGGCAACGCCAGCGATAGCAAAGCCGTTTGGACCCGCGTCCGCAGCCTTGTTGGCGGCGCCGGCGCTCAACGCGGCGGTCTTGCCGGACGTGCCCGACTTTTTGCCGCTCTTGTCTGTCTTACCGGCGACGGAAGACTCCGTCAAATCCTTCTTGCCGGATTCAGCCTCGTCCTTGGAATCGCCAGCTGCCTTGGCGCCCTCGCGCGAGGAAGCACCGGCCATCTTGGCGGCCACAGGAGCCATTACGCCCGCAAAACCGCCGGTCCCGTTGCCGGCACCGCCGTCCGACCCGGCACCCGGCGTCAGGACGCCCGGCGCCACCGTGGGCTTCTGCGGGTCCTTGCTGCTCGAGCCCTTGCCCGCCGTCACGGCCGTCTTCCAGGCAATCGTCTCTCCCGAGGAGACACGATATGTCGTGAGCGCGCGGAGCGCCTGCTCGGTCGCCATGGCGTTGGCCGCGCCGCCCTTGCTGTGCGCATAGCCGTTGCCGCCGTCCACGCGGTACAGGTCCAGCGCGCAGACCACGTTGGTCACAGCATTTGCAAACCCGTTGACGGGGTTGGCCGGGTCTCGGTCGAGCGAAAGCAGCGCGAGGATCACCTGGGCATTGGCCTCGGCAGAGCCGAAGTCACAGGTACCCGCGCTCATCCTGCCCTTGAGGTAGGAGAGGCCGTTCTCGATGGCAGCATCGACCTTGGTGTCGCCCGCATAGGGCGCCACGGCCTGGATCGCCATGGCCGTCAGGTCCACGTCGCCCAGCCGCGTACCTTCCACAGCGTCGCCGCTACCGAGGAGCTCACAGACGGCGTCCACGAGGCTCGC
>URUW01000096.1 GCA_900551205.1 uncultured Collinsella sp.
AGGGCACGAGCTGCTTGGTGAGCACCAGGCGGCCGAGCATGGCGAAGCCCATGGCCGGCAGGATGTTGGCGGCAACGCCGCAACCATCGATCACAAAGGACGGGATGAAGTCGAGCAGGCCTTGGATGGCGTCGGAGCCCAGGTAGAACGCGCCGGCACAGAGCAGGAAGTACTCGATGCAGCCCCAAATTCCAATTCCCCAATGAACGGCGTAGATGCCCTTGAGGTTCCCTTTAAGGGCAAACTTGTCTGCCATGTCGACAAACACGGGGAACAAGGCGTTGGTAATATTACCAATCGTCAGCGAAAGGACGGCGATGGGCATGGCAAGCGCGATAGCCGTCTCGGTACCCTGACCGAGCTGAATGGCAAACGCACAGGCGAGCACGCCACCGACGGTTTCGTTGGGCGGCACGTAAGCGCCAATGGAGATCGAGCCCATAAACAGCAGCTCAAGGCTTGCACCCACGGCAAGACCGGTCTGTAGGTCCCCCAGGACCAGGCCCACGAGCGGGCACAGGACGATGGGGCGGAACGCATAGAGCGAACCGAGCTGGTAGTCGAGACATCCAAACGCTCCGACTAAGCCGACGAGGATTGCTTGGGTAAGCATAGTTCCTCCCAATTAGGAATCTCGAACCGTCGCCACTCCCGTCGCGCGCGTTGTTGATATCAATTCCGGGGGTTCGATTACACGGCTCGAAGCGTACCTGGTGTGCTGCTAACACCCATGCCAGGTACAAATGATTTGATACCAATTATAGGTATGCAGGTTTTTACTATTTAATACCACTCGCTCAGCGGGGTGTTTTTTACCGTAAACGGCAGACGTATCCCATCAGGCACGCTCTTTGTTTCGATGGCGGACAAGCGCCACCAGAAAGCCATCGCCAAAGGCATCGGATGCCAAGTTGGCTACAATCACCAAAACGATAATCGCCGCGCCCAAAAACTCATTCCAGTGAAAGACCTCGCCAAAGAGGAGCGCCGACCAGCAGGGAGCGAGCACGACCTCGCTCATGCAGACCAAGTTGGCCGCAAACGCGTTGGTGCGCGCAATCCCCTTGGCATACAGCACGCTCGCAAGACCACTGCAAAAAAGGCCATGCACCAGCATGAGTCCCCACTCAAATGGTCTCACGGAGTCTAGGGCACCAGCAAAATAGACGATCGGCAGCATCGAGATACCGCAGGAGATGAGCGAGGACACCATGGGCGACGCATCGGGGCGAGAGTTCAAAAAGAAGCACAGCCCAAAGGTGGCGCCCGAAATGATGGCAAGCAGGTTGCCGAGCATGCCCTCGGGACTCAAATCACCCAAAAAGAAAAGTCCCATACCCGTAAAAGCAACCACCACGGAGGCAATCTTCGCAGGCGAGGGCAACGTGTGTGTTGCGAGCGATTGATACACGATAACGAAAATCATCGAGGTGTACTGCAAAACGATTGCGTTACCGACCGTCGTGAGCTGGTTGGCAAAGTTAAACGTGGTGCCCGTCACGAAGTTGCAGACGGCCACAAGGGCAATAAGACGGCTGACGCGGAGGACAGGCCTGCCGACGAGCAGGATAAAGAGTGCCATAAATATTGCCGTGACGGCACCGATCAAAAGAGCTGACTGCGAATTGGCGTGAACGAGGATGCCGATAAAGCTCCACAAGAGCGCCGTGCCAAATAGATACATCGCCCCGCTCACGCCATTGTCGGGTGGATTGTCAGATCGAATCACGAAGCACCTCCAGCTAGCTTTCGGTAATAAAAAACGGCGACCGCAATTGAACTGCCTCCCATTTCTTGGACACGAGAAATGGGAGGCTTTTTATGCGTGTCGACTTGAGAGTGAAACACGACATCGAGGCCAGGAAGGCGGCGATCGGGCTCTTCGAGCGAGGGCACGGCTTCGAGTCGGCGGCGAAGGCGCTGTCGGTCCCGCGCAACACCGTGAGACAATGGCTCTACGTATACCGGTCGTTCGGAAGCGAGGTGCTGCTATCCATGGACGGCAAGCAGACCAGGTACACATACGAGCAGAAGGTCGCCGCCGCCTCGGCCGTGGTCGACGGCGGCATGGCCAAGCGGGACGCCATGAAGGCGTTCGGGGTCATGTCCTTGGCACCACTCAAGAGATGGTGCGCGCTCTACCGCGAGGGCGGCGCCGAGGCGCTCAGGCCCAAGCCCAGGGGCAGGCCGAAGGGGTCCGGCCCCAGGGCGCGCGAGCGCACCCGGGAGCAGGAGCTCGAGGAGCGCTGCCGAAGGCTCGAGACCGAGGTGGCCTACCTAAAAAAATTGCGTGCCCTGGTCGAGAGGGACGGGCTCTGACCAGGGCGAAGGTCGAGGCCGTGAGCGCCCTGCGCGCGGAGGGATACGAGCTGGGGCGCCTGCTGGAGTGCGCCGGCATGGCCCGGTCCAGCTACTACTACGCGCTGTCGCACCCGGCCAGGCCGACGCGCCCGGAGCTGCGGGACGCGGTGGCGGAGATCTTCTCGCGCACGGCCAACGGGTGCGGCCACCGCCAGGTCGCCATGTGCCTGCGCGCCGAGCTGGGCGCGCGCATAGCCTACAAGACCGTGCTCAAGATGATGCGGGAGATGGGGGTCCGCTGCGGCATCCGCCGCGAGACCGACTACCATAGGTACAACTCGTACAGGGGCGTCGTGGGCGAGACGTTCGAGAACGTCATCGGGCGCGACTTCGCCGCCGACGGGCCGTGGCAGAAGATGGGCACCGACGTCACCGAGTTCAAGCAGCCCTGGGGCAAGGCCTACTTCGCGCCGGTGTACGACTTCGGCAGCAAGGAGATAGTCGCGTGGTCGACGTCGACCAGCCCGGACATGGCGCAGCAGGCCGAGCTGCTCGACCGGCTGCTGGCGAAGATGCCCGAGGGCGCGACGCCGGTGCTTCACAGCGACATGGGCTGGCAGTACCAGCACGCCGCATGGTGCGGGAGGCTGAGGGACGCCGGGATCGTCCAGAGCATGTCCAGAAAGGGCAACTGCATCGACAACGGCGCCACCGAGCAGGTCTTCGGCCACATCAAGGACGAGTTCTTCCGTGGAAGGACGTGGCCGGACTTCGAGTCCTTCAAGGCGGACCTCGACGACTTCGTGGTCCATTGGAACACGAGGCGAAGGCAGGTTAAACTGAAGGGGCTGACCCCGGAGGAGTTCCGGAACCAGCCCCTTGCGGCGTAGTTCTTATTTAAGCCGTCCAAGTTTTGGGGTGCAGTTCAATCTGCATCCCCCGTTTTTGTTGCGGTTAGTCCAAGTCAATAAACTTGGTGCTCAGGATCTTGCCGTCCTTTACGAGCATTCTGGCCATGGTGGGGCCTCGGGTGCCTCTTGGATAGCTGGCGCTGCCTGGGTTGAGTACCAAGCAGCGGCCTACTTGGGCTTCTTTGGTTACGTGGGTGTGACCGTTGATGGCTACGTCTACGGATCCCACAGGCAGGTCTTCACGGTAGTGGGCTACGGCGAATTTGAGGCCTTCGTAGGTGAAGATGGCCAGACGGTCTACATCCGGGCCGTAGTCGCGGTAGTAGTCGTTGTTGCCTAGGACCGCTCGCACGGGGGCGATGGCGCATAGATGCTCGTAATCCATCTCTGACGTGAGGTCTCCGGCGTGGATGATCAGATCTGCGCCCTTGAGCTCGTCCAGAAGCGCGGGCGAAAGATAGCCGTGGGTGTCCGAGATGATGTCGATGCGCTTGGCGCTTGCACTGTTCATGGGATCCCTTCTGCAAAACCGATTCGACGTATATACAAAAAGCCCCACGGCTCCGCAGACAATTGGTCTACAGGGCTGCGGGGCCAGTGTGCTAGAGGCTCAGGGCCTTCTTGAGCGGCACAACGCGACGGCGCGAGACCGGCACGCGTTCGTCGACGCCCGTAATGCCCAGCTGGATAGCACCCGAGGGCACCGTCTCGACATCTGTGACGCACGCCAAGTTGACGATATAGCGGCGATGAACGCGAAAGAAGCCAAAGTCGCAAAGCTTGGCCTCGAACTGCGCCAGCGAAGTCGTCGATAGAAAACGATCATCGACGGTATAGATACAGGAGTAATCGTCCTTGGCCATGATGAAGCGAATGTCATCCACGGGAATGAGGACTTTACGGCCGCCCTTTTCCACCGGAATGCGCTCGATGGTGGCTTTGCTGTCCGTGACGGGCTTGGCGCGCTGCATGACCTTCTCGATCGCGCGATCCAGGCGCGCCTCCTCAACCGGCTTCATTAGGTAATCGACGGCATCTACGTCGAACGCCTCGACGGCATGATCGCTATACGCAGTCACAAACACAATCGCCGGCGGATTCTTAAGCTTATGCAGTGCCTCGGCAAGCTGCAGACCAGAAGCACCGGGCATCGAGATATCGAGAAATACGACATCGACGCGGCTTTCCATCAACATCTCAATGGCGGAGCGAACGCTCGACGCCTCAGTGATCGTGCCGATCTTGCCCGTCTGCTCGAGCAAGAAGCGAAGTTCCGAACGGGCCGGGGCCTCATCATCCACAATCATCGCACGCAGCATAGGGATTAAACCTTTCGTCAACAAACTACGCCGGGCATCCGCCGCTTGGCGTTGAGCCCATAGCCTTTTATTTTACTCTTGAATGTCAAAGATGCTCTCTGACAAATCAAGGTGCAGGAGCACTTTGGTGCCCTTGCCCGGCGCCGATTCGACGCGCGTATAAGAGTGCGGTCCATAAAAGCGATGGATGCGCTCAGAAATGTTGTGCATGGCCACACCGGCGCCGCCGCCTTGCGGGGAACTGGCATCGGGGCGGGCGGAGCGCTCATCAAACAGCCTGGCGGCGGTGCCCTCGTCCATGCCCACGCCGTTGTCGGCTACGGCAATCAGGATTGCGTCGTCGCCGTCTTGATGGACGGTCACGTCGATCCGCAGGGCATCGTCATCGCCCATGCCATGCCGCACGGCGTTCTCGACGATGGGCTGGATTACAAAGGCCGGGACCAACGTGTCCTCGACATCCTCGGAGACATCGAAGGTCGCCAGTACGCGGTCCTCGCCAAAGCGCGCCTTCTCAAACGTCAGGTAGCGCTTGGTCTGGGCAACCTCGCGCGAGACCGGGATAAGCGACCCCGAGTTGTCGAGCGTGGCGCGATAGAACGAGGAGAACTCGCGCAGCAGCTCGCGGGCACGCAGCGGATCGGTGCGTGTAAACGACGCGATGGTGTTGAGCGTGTTAAACAGAAAGTGCGGATTGATCTGCGCTTGCAGAGCACGAACCTCGGCACGGGCCGTGAGCTCCTTTTGCACCTCGAGCTCGTGGATGGCGAGCTGCGTGGACAGGATCTCGGCAAAACCCGAGGCGAGCGCATACTGGGTGCGGTCTACGGCGCGCGGGGTCTTGTAGTAGAACTTGAGCGTGCCGACGGTGCGATCGCCCACCTTGATGGGCGCGATGATACCGGCGGGAACATGGTTGTGCGAACCGTCCGAACCCACCACGTCCACCACGCGGTTGAACGACTGCACGATGCCGTGCTCAATGACGTAGCGCGTGGCAAGCGTGTGGATGGGCGAATCGGGCAGCAGCTTTTCCTCGAACTCGCCCGCGCAGGCCAGCACGTTGCCCTCATCGGTGATGGCAACGGTCATGGCACGTGTCTCGGGCAGGATACGCCGGCACACCAAAAGCGCCGATTCCTGCGTCAGACCGCCCTTAATGTCCTCGAGCATGGCCGAAGCAACCGAGAGCGTCTCCTCGGTGTACTGGGAGCGTACCGAATCGGGATTGAGCGTCAAAAAGATAAAGATGCACAGGAAGATGCACAGCAGCGCGCAGGCAATCACCGTAGCAATCGGCTCAATGCCAGTCGCCAGGGCAAAGATAAAGTACGCCAACACGCAAACGGCGCAGACAACGGCGATGATGCGAAAGATTGAAATTGAATTATCGCGCTGGGCGCGGCGGTCGATCATTCAGCCCCCTCCAGGATGCTAATCAGTTGTGCGTCGCGCCAAAGTTCGTCCATGATCTTGGGCCAGAAACTCTGAAAACGCAGGTAGCTTGCGGCGTTTTGGCGGGCATAGGTCTTGGCCTCGTCAATACCATGACGCCAGATGCGCAGATACCCCTCGTGCTCGCGGGTAAACATGCTGCGAACCATGGCGGTCTTGCGCACGCGGTCGTCGAGCTCGCGCGAGATCCACGGACCCGGATAGGGCATGAGCGATGCGGCCGTAACCGGAATGAGCTCCTTTTGGTGCGCGGCGAACGTCAGCTTGGCCCGCTCGTAGTACCAACGGTACACGTCCTGCATAAAGCGCGGCGAGCGCTTCTCGGACTCGGGCGGCAGGTGGCGCACGGCCCACTCGTTATCGAACCACACGTCATAGCCGAACATGCGCATGTTAAACAGGTAGTCCAGATCCTCGCCGCGGGTGATAAACGGGTCGAAGGCCACACGCGTAAAGGCGCGGGCGTGCAGGGCCATCAGGCCGCCGCATACGTAATTGGAGCGCGAGATGCGGGTGCCCGAGAGCGCCTTTTTCATCCAGCGATTGAACTCGATACGCTTGGTCCACCAGCGATGGCAAATGCCCACTTTGTCCGTGGGAGCCAGCGGCGACCCGTCGCGATCGTAAAAGTATCCGCTCTTGACTAAAATCGGCAGGCCCTGACGCGTCTGCTGGCCCAGCGCATAGGTCGCACGCTTCATAAAGTCGGCATCGATGACGGTCTCGTCGTCATCCAAAAACACAACCGCGTCGTGCCCCAGCACCGCCGCGCAGGCAAGACCCATGTTGCGGATGGCGCCGTAGCCGCGCAGGCTCACGCACTCGCCCGAGCCTTTGGGCGCAATCTGTGCCACGCGGTCGGCAACACGCGAAGCCTGAGTATTGGTAACGACGGTGACCTTAAGTGTGGGATGCGCATTAACGATTTCGTGCACGCGATGGGATA
>URUW01000097.1 GCA_900551205.1 uncultured Collinsella sp.
CGTGCCATCAGCTCAATGTGTTCGGTTGAGATCGGAAATCAACCTTTCACTTCGCACCATCTCCATTTCCAACCAAATCCATATCGACCCTCAGACGCTGCGCATACGCCAGCGCACTACCTTCTTCGATAAAAACTGCACGAAAGCAGCAATAGACATGCGAGCGACACGATGACCGCATGGCCGCATGCAGCCATCAGGACCGTCCCGCCGGCAGCCCCGCACGCCCTCATCCAATAAGCCATGTGAACCGGGGGTAAAACGGTTGGGAAACTCATCGCGATAACAAGGCCCGCGAACGTTGCGACCAGCAAGGCTCCCGACACAAGAGATCTGATCCTGAACACCTCATATGCAACCGCAACCATCAGCGTATAAGCGGCGTCTATAACGATATTCGACAGGAGTGCCGAGGTCACATTACCAACCGTAAGGCTGTCTAGACCGCTTCCGGAGCACACGGCAAAGACCGCAGCGACACCGAGAGTAAACACGATGTAGGGGCACAGCGTATACACTTCGCAAGCCAATGTCTTTGCCGCAAACAGCTGCCAGCTGCGGAAGCCCCGAGCAATCGAAACTCCCCTTGCCGACACGCTCGTCGCATCACCGAATAGCGTCCCCGCCACAACAACAGAGACGATTGGGAAGAACACCGTATGCGCCATGGAGACGACACTTAGCCAGGAAGAGATACCCGTTGGCCCAACCCCTATCGAGAAAAGATAGCCCGGATCGGCGGAAAAGCCAAAGAACTGGCCCTCTCCCCCTGCGGAGACCCATGCGCCGGACCCGGCAAACACATAAATCCCCGCGATGCCCAAATACATCAGCGCTATTATCACGGCGAGTTTCATTCTCCTTGCGCGGAACAGTTCCGCCCTGACCGACATCCCAAGATTCATCGAACCGCCGTCCTTACAAATAGCGAGACGAGCGCAACTCCAACCGACACAAGCACAGTGCCGCCCGCATACAGCAAAACCTGAATTACACCAACATTCTGCATACTCAGGGAACACAGGTTCATCAGGTAATACACGGGCGAGAGCATGAGCAGCAAGCTGGGCTGACCGCTTCCGTATGTACTTGGGAACCACACCATCACAAATGTCGAAACCGCTATTGCAACGACGCTGCTCGCCACCACACTCCTCGTGAGCAAATACAGGGCGAAGGTAGCGGCGTACATCGAAATGAGCAGCAGCGCGATCATCAGCGCAATCGATACAAATTGGGCAAACCCTGAGCACGAGGCCCCAACGTCCCATTGGGCCATCTTGGTTAAATACAGCGCAGTCGTAGAAAGAAGATACACGGCACCGACCAGAGTGCAGTTCACCAACAGCTTCGTGATCACAATCGCCGCCTGCGACACCCCTCGCGATCTCGATACGGCGTAAGCCACGGATTCAAAGTCTCTCGACGTAGCGTAAACCGCGTAGAGAATCGTCACCGGAATCCAGACCACTGTAGACGCAAAAGACGCCCGGGCAACAGAGCCCAAAACGTCCCCTGCATCCACTAGGTTTCCAATAAAACCTATAGCCCCTCCAAGCGTATACGGGTCATCACCGGCGACCATGATCAGCACCTCAGACGAAGTCGCAGCCGCAACCACATACAGCACAGCCGCAAGCGCAATCATCAGAGCGGTCGCCGGGTGCCTGGCGAGCAACCATACCTCGCTCCGAAAAGCTGAGATGAACTCGCGTTTCATCACAGCTCGCTCTCTCGACCGATGAGCTCCGAATAAAACTCCTCAAGGCTCTTCCTATGAGAATACGCCTCCGCAACCCTCACACCTGCGGTCGAGAGCGCTTCGATTGCAATGCCCCGCCCTTCCTTTTTCTCCTCATAGCGCATAAGGACGCTGCCGTCCGGCAGAAAAGAATGTGAGGTCTCATCTCCGAGAACCGATCTCGTTCGCTCCAGATCGTCCACATGCAACACGAAACCACCGCGGCATGACTTTTCCAGCTGAGGTGCGGTCATCCTTCGAATGAGGCGACCATGACTTATGAAGAGGTAATCAGTTGCCAGCTTGTGCATCTCCTCAAGATTGTGGCTGGATACGAGAATCGTTTTACCTTGATCTTTGTTAAGATGCGTAAGGATTTTTCTTACTTCGACTATCCCCATCGGATCCAGGCCGTTTGTCGGCTCGTCCAGGATCAACAGCTCCGGATCGCCCAGCAACGCTATGGCCAGATCGAGACGCCTCCTCATTCCCATTGAGAAGTTCTTCACTTTCTTCCCGCCGGCCTCCCCCAAACCGACGGTTGATAACACACCGTCGATGGAACGATCGGTGGGAAGCCCCCACTCAATACAGCGAACGACCAAGTTGTCTCGCGCGGTCAGATTAGGATACGAAGCATTGAGGTCGGGCATATAACCCAGCCTTTCCCTGCAGCTCCGTATTTCACGTCTCCCGGTTTGCCCAAACATCGAGATCGTTCCTGACGATGGCTCCGAAAGCCCCGTGATCAATCGAATTAACGTGCTCTTGCCGGCACCATTCTCCCCAATGAGTGCACACAGCTCGCCTTCCATTAAAGAGAACGAGACTGATTTAACCGCTTCAAACCCGCCATATCTCTTGGATATGGCACGCAATTCAACTGGGACTTCCCGCATGGACGACATCCTCCCCGTCAATAAAAAGGGACGACATGGCAATTGTGCGGGGTTATAGGTAACGTCGGTTCGCCCCCCATATTGCAATGCCACATCGCCCCTCAGGCGCTGCTGGCCAAAATATCTTTGAACAGTCTGTGCACGCCGTACGGCGTGCACTATCCGCTAAAAGCGGATAGTGCACTCCTGTGAAGAACACTTGGTGCTGCAGCTGCCGTGCGCGTAAAAGAAGCAATTGCTGCACATGGGCTCAGCCCCGGCTGACGGCTCGGTAATCCATTCCATTTCATTCCCCTCCTTTCGCGGTAGAAAGCCAGTTCATCTCTGCCCCCTAGAAACGGAACGTGCAGGACTGATTGGGGCACCTCTTCGTGCATCCCCCGTGCGCGTAGAAGAAGCAGTTGCCGCACGCGGGTGCAACGCCTTCCTCCGGCTCGTTAATCCAATCCATCTCTCCCTCCTTTCCTTGCATACCGAATTGATAATGTTATTCTAATTCGATATGTATCATATTTCAATATAAGCTTATTTATATATTACACAAGGTAAGCACCCCCCTGCATCCAGCACAGGAAATGACTCTCTCGTTCCCCAGTGACGCGGCGAGAAATACAGGCCACTGCAGGACGTTGAATGAACAGCCCGTGAAAACCGTTGTTTTCACGGGCTGCACCTGCTCAATACTTTTTTATTCTCCAGCCTCAGTCGTCTCTAAGATCGACCACGTAAACATGATCTGACTCCAGGACCGGGTCATCACCCGTCGCGGTCGCCCTGCTCAGCGCGTTGCGGGCGCGCCGCGTCGCCAGTTCCTCAAGTTCTCTTTCGTTGACGCGCTTAATAAGATCGCCAGGCTGGCAATCAAGCTCTACGCAAATATCCAGCAATGTCTTTAACCTAATTGCCTTCACCTTGCCATTTCGTATTTTTGAGATACTTGCCGGTGTGTGCCCGGTCGCCCGAATGATATCCGTACTCGTCTTTCCGCGTCGAAGCAATAAGCTTTCAAGCTCAATAATCAGATAGTCCATGCCGCCCCTCACACCAAATCCTCGGTCTGGTCTTGAAGCAGAGCTCCGTAGCGCCATATCGCAGAAATCGAGAAGCAGCAAACGGCCCCCAGCACAGCACCAATATCTATGGGCAGGGCCAGGTTTTCAAACATCGAATAGGCGTTCCCCAGCAAGTCGAAGGGGCCAATCACTATCGAAAGAAACCCCGGAGAAAACAAGAGGTCACCTATTGCCGCTGCAACAAACAGCCACCCGATAATCGAGATTCTTCGAGCATGCGAAAGGGTAAAGGGCGATTCGCCATGAGCCATGTCCATGCTGATTCCCCGCAGGGTCCATGTGGCCCCTCCGGAAATCAGAAGATACATCAAAGGAACCACTACGGAAACCGTCTTTGATGGATCATATAGGTTTCCTTGAGCAGCCATAAGCCCAATGGAAATAACCACCACCACCGAACAGCAACACACCGCTATAAACAGCGCCGTAAACAGAATCCCAAGCCTTCTTCCGAGAGTCATCATCTTCTGGATGGACTTATCGATCTTCTGGGCGCTATTCACCACAGCTCCTCCTAAAGCAATCAGAGGTCTTCTTACTTACTGTTTTTCCTACATTGTAACGAACTCGATAAGAAGAGGGTCGCTTCACGCCGCGCAATCCCGAACTCCAAGCGTTTCTCATCAGCATTGCCCATCTTTCGAGTCGAAATTCAAATCCAGTTTCTTATCGCATGCTGAAATCAACCCGAACTGGATGTGACTGGAAAACAGCGCGCTGCGTCGGTCGCGCTTTCCCGAGCGACTCTGGCACAACAGACGATATGAGTTGAACATTGGGGCCTCTCCCCTTGCAGCTCCCTCGTGGGTCGGGCGACAATGGTCGTACCATCAACCGCGGCCGCGCGCTGCGGGCCCTCGGCCTCGGCTGCGTCGTCGGGGCGGTCCCGAAGATGCACCGGCCCGCGGCCGACCGCGGCCGCAAGAACGACCGCCGCGACGCCGAGTGGCTGGCACGCATGCTGGCGCGCCGCAACGTCGTCGAGGTGTGGGTCCCCGACGAGCGCCCTCGAGGACGCGCGCGACGACCTGCAACACGCCAAGCAGCGGATGTCGAAGTTCCTGCTGCGCCACGGCCTCGTCTTCGACGAGACGACGCCGGCCGGCAGGCGCAGGGGCGCCTGGACGGGGGCCTACTGGGACTGGACGGAGTCCCTCTCCTTCGACGAGCCCGACGACGCCGCGGCCTACGAGCACTACATGGACGGAAATGACCTGGTAGAGAACCCTCGCACCGTCTACGTCGCAGGGGACGTAGACGAACTCGTCGAGCACGAGCAGCCTCGCGGGCGACACGTCGTTCAACAGTTTCGACAGCGTTCCCTTGCGCTTCGCGTTGCCGAGCTCGAGAACCAGCTGCGCGGTCTGCCAGAACCTGACCGACATGTCCGCGGCGACCGCGCGCATCGTGAGGGCGACTGCCATGCGCGTCTTGCCGCGCCTGGACTTACCGAAGAAGACGAGGTCTTCGCGCGATTGTTTGTGTCAACGGCCAACTGAATGTGAACCCTTCTTGCATTGTTGCAACCTGGCTGGCAGCCGGTCTTTAATGACGACGACCATTGTCGCCCGACCCACAAAAGAGCCGCAAGGGGAGGAGCTCCCAATGTTCAACTCATATCGTCTATGGCGCACTACCATTCACCGAAAGTCGGCAACTTTTTCATTCTCTCTATACATGTTTAAACAACATGTTCTACAATAGGGACAATAGCAATGGAAACTCGGGACGAGCCGTCTATCCATCTACGGCGCAGCCCCTTATTCAAAAGGACGGTGAGTGCATCCATGGAGCGTGCAAGCGGCGTTCTGATGCCCGTTTCGTCATTGCCCGGACCTTACGGTATCGGCGGCTTTGGCTGGAACGCCTATGACTTTGTCGATTTCCTCGCCTCGTGCAAACAACATTACTGGCAGATTCTCCCCCTTACGACAACGAGCTATGGCGACTCGCCCTATCAGTCGTTCTCGGCCCGTGCGGGCAACCCCAATTTCATCGACTTTGCCGAGCTTATCGAGGCCGGCTATCTGGAGCAGTGCGATATCGACGGCGTGTACCTGGGCTCCGACCCCAGCAATGTCGACTATGGTGCCATCTTTGGTGGCCGTCGTCAGATTCTCGACCGCGCCGCCGAGCGCTTTGCCGCCGACAAGCCGGCCGACTTCGACGACTTTGTCCAAGCAAACGAAGACTGGCTCATCCCCTACTGCGAGTTCATGACCGTCAAGGAGGAGTGCGGTCTCAAGGCCTTTTGGGAGTGGCCCGCAGAGCTCCGTACCCGCGGCGAGGCTTCTGCCAAGGTCTGCGCCGCCCATCCCGCGCGCATGCTCTACCACCAGATGACGCAGTACTTCTTCAATCGTCAGTGGAGCCGCCTCAAGGCCTATGCCAACGAGCGCGATATCCTCATCATCGGCGACCTGCCCATCTATGTCTCGCGCGACTCCGTCGAGATGTGGGCCACGCCCGAGCTCTTTAAGATCGACGCCGCCGGTAATCCTGTGAGTGTCGCCGGCACGCCGCCCGACCAGTTCTCGGCCACCGGCCAGTACTGGGGCAATCCCATCTACGACTGGGACGCCATGGAAGCCGACGGTTTCTCCTGGTGGGAGGGCCGTATCCGCGCCGCCCTCGACATGTACGATGTCATCCGCCTGGATCACTTCCGCGGCTTCGAGGCCTATTGGGAGGTGCCGTTCTCCTCACCCGATTCGTCCTACGGTTCGTGGACGCAGGGCCCCGGCCTCAAGTTCTTCAAGACGCTCGAGGAAAAGCTCGGCACGCTGCCCATCATCGCCGAAGACCTGGGCTTCCTCACCCCCGGCGTCATCGACATGCGCGACAACTCGGGCCCGGCATGAAGATCCTGCAGTTTGCCTTTGAGGGCACCAACTCGTACTACCTGCCGCACAACTACATTGCCAACACCGTCGCCTACGTGGGCACTCACGACAACGAGACGGCACGCGGCTGGTTTGAAGGAACGGCTACCCCGCGTCAGCGCGAGCAGACAGCCCTGTACACCCATCAGCAGGCCGGCGAACCCATCGCCGACGCGCTCAACCGAACCATCGCAGCCAGCGTGAGCGACACGTGCATCGACACCATGCAGGACCTGCTCAACTTGGGCAACGAGGCGCGCATCAACACCCCTG
>URUW01000098.1 GCA_900551205.1 uncultured Collinsella sp.
CAAACGCTCTGATGCGCCAATTGCCAAGGAGTGTCCCCAACTGCCGGCAGAAAAGGAACGTCCCTATCTGTCACCCTCGACCCGTTTGGCCATCCAGGCATGGGGCTGGCCTTCATCCTCATAGTCCACTGGGGCAATCTGCGTGTAACCCGCCTTGGCATAGAGCGGCAGCACGTATTCCTGCGCGTGCAGCTTAATGAGCTTGGCGCCGGCATCACGCGCGGCGGTATCACTGGCCTCGACAATCTTGCTCGCCAAACCACGACGACGCATAGCCGGCAGCACGGCGACGCGCCCCATAATGTAGGTCTCCCCCGCTGCGACGCCTTCGTCCAAGTCGCACGCCGGCGACACCGGAGCCTCTGCGTCAGCCGCGCGCTCAAGCTCTTCGGGAAACACGCGCGAGCAACCGGCAAGCTCGCCGTCTACATAGAGCGTCACATGAATGCAGTTCGGGTCCTCGTCGATAGCGTCGAACTCATTCTCGTAGCCCTGCTCGTCCATAAAAACGACGCGGCGCACCAACGCCGCGTCATCAAAGCATCCCGTCTTAAGTTGGATATCCATGGCTGCCCTTTCATTCAATGAGAACGTTAGGGACAGATTTTAGCGAAAATGAGCTCCGCGCACGCTAAACTTCGCGCGAGCCTTCGCCAGGCAGTCGTAATGACCCACGTTATGGGCATCGCTCGCGATGAAGCTGTACAGGTTCTGATCGAACAGGCGCTGGGCCGGCTTTTTTTCGCGACCAAAGCGACCACCGGCAATAAAGTCCGCCGAAGCCTGCAGCTTGCAGCCCATATCGACCAGGCGTTCCGCCACGCTTACATCCTTTTGAACCGCACGATAGCGCTCAGGATGAGCGATGATCACCTGGTAGCCACGGCACTGCAAATCGTAAATCGTGTTCTCGTATTCTCTAAACGCATACGCATCGGCATGCGTCGAAAGCTCGAGCAGAAACTCGTTGGTCCCATCGAAATGCAAGTGTTCCGCGGCATCGATACCAAGTTCAACGAGCTTTCGATGGTTGACCTCGAAGCCCATCTGGAGCGGAAAACCGTCAGCGTTATCGCGCAGCAGCTCAAAGGCATCCCACATCTTGTCGTAATCAAAATAGGGATCACGGCAGTGAGGAGTGCAAACGATTCTGGTTACACCGGCCCGCTTGGCAGCCTCGAGCATCGCCAAGCTCTCATCGAGATCGGCGGCGCCGTCGTCTACACCCGGCAAGATATGGCAATGAATGTCACGCATAGGTCGGCCCTAATCAACTAAACGTTTGCTCGGTTGGTGAAGATGCCCTTTTTGGAAGTGCCCTGACCGTCGGAGCCCTTCTTAACCTTCTTACCGTCCTTGGTGTAGTAAGAATAGTAGTACTCGCTGGTCTCGGTCTCACAGTAATTCATGACGGTACCGATGAGCTTGACCTTCTCGGACTTCTTAAGCTGGGCGATAGCGTTGAGCGCCTCTTCGCGCTTGGTAAAGTCCTCACGCACCACGAACAGCGCGCCGTCGGTCAGGCTGGCAATCTCGGCAGCATCGATGAAGGTGCCGACCGGAGGAGCATCGAAGATGACGTACTGGAACTTAGCAGACAGTGCCTTGACCAGCTTGGCAAAGCGATGGGAGACGATGATGTCGGCAGGATTGGGAATATGCGGCTCGGCATCGAGGAAGTAGAAATTCTTCTGACCTGTCTCGACAATCGCCTGGTCGATAGAAACCTGCTCGGACAGGACTGCATAGAGTCCGCCGCGGGAGCGGACGCCGAGCATATCGGCAAGGGACCTGCGACGCATATCAGCCTCGACCAGCAGGACACTCTTGCCGCTCGTGGCGATTGCCTGAGCAAGATTAATGGAAACCGTAGACTTGCCCTCGTTGGGAATCGAGGAGGTAACGGTGATGGTGCGAATGGGGTCGTCCACGCTCGCAAAGCGGATGTTGGCCAGAAGGGTCTTGGCGGCATTCTGCACAACGAGCTTATCGGTGTTCTTTGCCTTAGCCATGCCTATTTACCACCTTTCATAGCCGGAATTCGGCCAACAACAGGAATACCCAGGAGCTCTTCTGCCTCTTCGGCACCGCGGATGCGGGTATTGAGCATGTCTGCCAAAACGACATAGGCAACTGCGATAAAGATACCGGCGAGGAACGCGACGGCAATATACAGCGTGCGCTTGGGGCCGCTGGGGGCTTCGGGGGTCTTAGCCTCGTCGATAACGTTGATGCTCTGGGCAGCGCCGACGTTCTGAGCGACCGTACTCACCGAGCTGGCAATGGCCTTTGCGACCTCAGCCGTCTCCTTGGCATCGGTGCCGGTAACCGAAAGCGTAATGACACGCGTGGTGGTCTCGGAGGAAACAGACACCTTGTAGTCATCCAGATCGGTGAGGCCCAGTTCTTTGGCGGCGCCGCTCTTAACGCTATCGCTATCCAGCAGCGTGGCGATATCGTTGGAAAGCATCTGGCTCGCCGAGAGATCGTTGTAGCTCATCTGACCGCTATCGTCGGTCTTGGCGAGAATGTACATGCTCGTCGTCGCGGTATAGGTGTTGTCCATCGCAACGAAGGACACGATGCCCATGGCGATCGCGCAGACCACCGGAAGGGTGATGACCAGCTTGAGGTGCTTCTTCAGCAGCTGGAACAGTTCGAGAAGGGTCATGCAGCTTGCCTTTCATTTCCCCAGTTCGGATTGACAAAACTGTCCGTATGTTATCGCATCTTTTTACCGAGACCAAACTCTATACATAAGAAACAGGCTCTCCTGTAAAAATGTCGGAAGCAATCGTAAAATTGCACAACAACGCCGCACCCGAAAGTCAAATGCGGCGTCTACATCAATATCTATGTTGTATCGCTATGCGAATGGCTCCTCCTGCTGTATGGGAAACGTCACCGTAATGGTGGTTCCCACGCCCAACTCGCTCGACAGATCGAGCGTGGCGTGATGATACAGGGCCGCATGCTTGACAATGGCAAGCCCCAGGCCGGTTCCGCCGCGTGCCTTGGACCTACTCTTGTCCACGCGATAGAACCGCTCAAATACCTTGCCCTGTTCTTCAGGCGCGATACCGATTCCCGTGTCGGCGACAGCGAGGAACGGATGGCCTTCGTCGTTGGTGCCGCACTGCAACGTAACCGTACCGCCGGGTCGATTGTAGCGGATGGCGTTGCTTGCCAGATTATAGATGAGCTCGTCGATCAAGCGCGACACGCCTTCGATGACCACAGGCTTGGTCTCATGACTTATCGTCACATTCGCTTGACGGGCGACCTGTTCAAGACGCTGCTCAACCGCGTAGATCGCACGCGAGAGCTCAATAGGCTCCGTGGAACCAATGGGCACTGCCTCGCCTTCAGTCGCACGTTCGGCCTCGTCCAAGTTAGACAGCGTAAGGATGTCGTTGACAAGCGCTGCCAAGCGGCCCGCCTCACGATAGATGCGACCGCCAAAGTTGCGCAGGTCGTCCTCGCCCTCGACCATGCCATTTGCGATGAGCTCGGCATAGCCCGAAATCGCCGTAAGCGGCGTCTTGAGCTCATGGGTGATATTCGCCGTGAACTCGCGGCGCATACGGTCGTTGTCCGCTAGCACCGCCATTTGGCGCTTGAGTTCCTGGCGCTGCGACTCGATGCGCTCAAGCATGGGAACCATCTCGGCATAGGCGTGCTCATAGCTACGGCGTGGGTGATCCAAATCCACCTCTTGTAACGGCGCGATGATGGCACGGGACTCACGGCGCGCCATAAAAAACGAGAGTACTGCACCCGCTGCTGCGATAAGCAGCATCGGCGCCAGCATCGACAGCAAAATCGCCGCAACGCCAGGCTGGGCCTGCGCCAAGCGAACGACCTGGCCGTTATCAAGGGTGACGGCGCGATACAGCATAATCTCGTCGAGTGTAGAGCTTGCGCGCTCCGCGGAACCCAAACCACTCTCAAAGGCCTCGATGACCTCGGGGCGATCGCCATGGTTGGGCAGTGTGGAAGGCGACGCCTCGTTGTCGTAGGCAACAGATCCGTCCTTATTGATCAGCGTGATACGAAGATCCTCGCGATCGAGGCTTCGCAAGAACGGAATGGGCTCCTGCTGCTCGTCGAGGGCGGCAGCAATGAGCTCAGTTTCCTGCGCCAGATTGGCACTCGTGGCATCCGCCAAAGTGTTTTGCACAAAGAACGCACCCAGCACCGTAAACGCCACGATAACCGCCATGGCGCAGACAAAGATCGTCACAAAAACGCGGTGCGACAGCGTATGTTTTCCCTGGGGGGCGAAGACCACGGGTTACTCCTCCGATGCGGTGGCCGCGGTGTCGTCGCCTTCGGCACCATCACCGGCAGAAGGCTCGGCCAGGCGATAACCCACGCCGCGCACGGTCTCGATGGCGCTGGCATGCTCGCCCAGTTTTTGGCGAAGCGTCTGCACGTGCACGTCAACGGTGCGCGAACCGCCGTCGAAGTCCCAGCCCCACACGCTCTGCAGCAACGACTCGCGGGTAAAGACCACGCCGGGCTTGCGCATGAGGTACTCGAGCAGGTCGAACTCGCGCAGGGTGAGCTTAAGCGGCTCGCCGGCAACAGTCACTTCGCGGTGGCTGGGCGAAAGTACGATATCGCCCACGCTGAGCACATCGCTCGCCTGCTTGACCATGCCGCCGCGACGCAGCAGTGCGCGGCAACGGCTCGCAAGCTCCATGAGCGAAAACGGCTTAGTCAGGTAATCGTCGGCACCGCCATCGAGCGCCATCACCTTGTCGAGTTCGGTGTCCTTGGCGGTAAGCATCATGATGGGCACCGTCGCCGTCAGGCGATCGGCACGCAGGCGACGCATAATCGCCAAGCCATCGGTGTCGGGCAGCATGATATCGAGCAGCACAGCATCGGGCACCCGTCGCGCCACGGCAGCTTTAAACTCGCCATCGCACGAAAAGCCCTCGGCCTCGATTCCCTGCTTGCGCAGCGCGTAGACTGTCAAATCCCTGATGTTGTCATCGTCCTCGACGTAATAGATCATGTTGAACCCCTTTGCGGCCGATATGACCGCATCTTAACCCTAAAGGCACCTGCAAAAGACAGCGTCAGCCAAAACGCCCCGTCAAATAATCCGCGGTGCGCGGATCGGACGGATTCTTGAAGAGTTGCGCGGTGGGCGCGTGCTCCACCAGCTCACCCAGCAAAAAGAACGCAACCGAATCGGAAATACGCGCGGCCTGCTGCATGTTGTGCGTCACGACCACCAGCGTGCAGGTCTCCTTGAGCTCGCAGGCCAGCTGCTCCACCACCAACGTCGACACAGGGTCGAGTGCCGAGGTCGGCTCGTCCATCAGCAGAATGTCGGGCTGCACGGCAAGTGCGCGGGCGATGCACAGGCGCTGCTGCTGTCCACCCGAAAGACCCAGGCCCGACTCCATGAGCTTGTCCTTGACCTCATCCCATAGCGCAGCGCGACGAAGGGAGTCCTCGACCAGCTCATCGAGCATGACGCGGTCGCGCACACCCATACCGCGCGGACCGTAGGCGACGTTGTCGTAGATGCTCATGGGAAACGGGTTGGGGCGCTGGAACACCATGCCCACGCGCTGGCGCAAACGGCAGATGTCGTAATCGCCCAGGATATCTTGACCATCGAGCGCGATCTTGCCCTCGATGCGGCAATCCTTGATGCCGTCGTTCATGCGGTTAAAGCAGCGCAGCAACGTGGACTTTCCGCAGCCCGAAGGCCCGATGAACGAGGTGATCTGCTTGTCGCGGATCTTGATATTCACGTCCTTGAGCGCATGGTGGTCGCCATAGAACAGGTCGAGGCCCTCGACATCGATGCGCGTCGGCGAGGCGGCAAGATCCTCTGCCGTGGGGCGAGTCGCATCCCCAACCTCGCGCTCATGCGCGGCCTCGGCCTGCGCTTCCATGAGTTCTTCAAGCTCCGTGGGCTCCACAGCCGCAGCAGCCTTCATACCGCACACCTCCATATCGATATCAATTCAGCAGTATCGATAGTAGGAATCGCGGCTCATACGCACGTGAGCACATTGTCAAGTGTTTGTAAGGGCACGCTAGCTATGCGGCGGGCAGCCCGATGGTGAATATCGTGTGTTCGGGCGTCGATTCACATGCAACGGTACCGCCGTGTGCCGCGATGATCTCCTTGGCAATAGCAAGGCCCAAACCGGCACCACCGCGATTGGTCGCACGCGCCGCATCCAGGCGATAGAACTTCTCAAAGATCACCTTGAGCTTAGCCGCAGGGATAGGATCGCCCTGATTGATAAAGCGCACGCGCACGCCGCCATCGTCTTGGCGCCTGGCCTCAATCGTGATAGTCGAACCCTCATAGCTATAGGCGACGGCGTTTTTCATGATGTTGTTGAACACGCGGGCCATCTTGTCGCCATCCACGAGCACCGTCAGGTCCTCGCGAATATCAACTTGGGCTTCCTTATGCTGCTCGTTGAGGATGGGATAGAACTCGTCAGCCACCTGAGCCAGCAGCAACCCCAGATCAACATAGCCGCGCGTGAGCACGATATCGTGGAAGTCAAAGCGCGTGATATCGAAGAACTCTTCGATGAGCGCATCGAGCCGGTGCGCCTTGTCGAGCGCCACGCCCGTAAAACGCGTGCGCTGCTCAAGCGGCAAATCGGGGGCCTCCTGCAAGAGCGAAAGGTAGCCCACCACGCTGGCGAGCGGCGTGCGCAGGTCGTGCGCCAGGTACGTCACCAGGTCATCTTTGCGGTGGGATTCGTCACGCAGGGCTTGTTGAACCCTACGCTCGCAATCGCGCGCCCGGTTGAGCGCGCCCTCGACCTCGAGGAAGTCGCCGTCAATGTTGTCCCATGTGTCGGGGTTATCG
>URUW01000099.1 GCA_900551205.1 uncultured Collinsella sp.
GCTTGACTCCGTCGCCGGACGTGCCGCCGCACTCATGGGCCCGTTTGCCCAGCTCGACGGTGTTAACAAATGCGGCGTGTCCATTGCCGTACTCACTCTGGATTCCAAGCCCTGTGACCAGGACACGCAACGCCCCGTCATCAACACTTCGCTCGCCATCCGTCTGGTGCTCGACCGCGCGGCCACCACGCAGGAGGCCGTCGACCTGCTTTCTGCCTACGACATGCACGCCATGGCCGGACGCGACTATCACTTCTTTATCAACGACGCCGCCGGTGACGCGCGGGTGGTGGAGTGGGATCCGCGCGATCCCGACCGTGCATGCAAGGCGACGCCCGTACGCCAGGTCACGAACTTCTACGCCTGCTATGGCGACGAAGTGCTGCCCAACCAAAAGAATGGCGAGCTGGGCCATGGCAAAGAGCGCGCCATCGCCATCGCCGATGTCCTTGACGCCCATGTCGGTGCCCAGGACGAAACGATTGCCTGGGAAGCCCTGCGAGCCGCAGCGCAAGAGCCCAATCCGGAAGACATCACCAGCAATACGCAATGGTCGGTCGTCTTTGACAATACCGAGCCCGCTGCCGCCATCACGCTGCGCCGCCACTGGGGCAACGTCGATGCCTTCGCACTGTAAGGAGCCAGGCCCGTCGACCTTACGTTCCCTGACGTTGCTTACATTTCCATACGCTTGAGCTAACACGTTTTACCCCCGTATCAACAGTGTGCGGGGGTAAACTTATGCGCATGTTATAACTTGCCCGGAAGGATTCACCATGCTTAGGATCGGTCTTCTTACTAGTGGCGGCGACTGCCAGGCGCTCAACGCCACCATGCGCGGCATTGTCAAAACGCTTATGACCAATAGCGAAGAGCCTATCGAGATTTATGGCTTTGAGGACGGCTATCAGGGCCTTATCTACAGCAGGTTCCGCGTCATGACGCCCGCCGATTTTAGCGGTATCCTCACCCGCGGCGGCACCATCCTGGGCACGAGTCGCACACCGTTCAAGCGTCTGGATACCCCCGAGACCGATGGTGTCGAGAAGGTGCCCGCAATGGTCCACACCTATCACAAGCTGCAGCTCGACTGCCTGTTTATGCTGGGCGGCAACGGATCCACCAAGACCGCCAACCGCCTGCGCGAAGAGGGCCTCAACGTTATCGCCCTGCCCAAGACCATCGATAACGACACCTGGGGCACCGAGCTGACGTTTGGCTTTACGAGCGCCATCGACGTCGCCACCAAGTGCATCGACGACATCCACACCACTGCCTCGAGTCACGGCCGCGTGTTTGTCATCGAGATCATGGGCCACAAGGTCGGTTGGATTCCGCTGTATGCCGGCGTCGCGGGCGGCGCGGACGTCATCTTGATTCCCGAGATCCCCTACGACATGGACAACGTCATCAAGACCATCGAGCATCGCATGGAGACCGGCAGCCGCTTTACCATCGTAGCCGTCGCCGAGGGCGCTATCTCCAAGGAGGACGCGGCGCTGCCCAAGAAGGAGTACAAGAAAAAGCTCGCCGAGCGCACGAGTCCGTCGATCGTCTACGACATCGCCAAGGAGATCGAGGCCAAGACTGGTCGCGAGGCCCGCGTCGCCATCCCCGGCCACACGCAGCGCGGCGGCCAACCCGACGCCCAGGACCGCATCTTTGCGACCCAGTGCGGCGTCGAGGCGGCACTGGGGTGCCTACGCGGCGAGTTTGGCTACATGATTGCCCTGCGTGACGGCAAGATGTGCCACATGCCGCTCGAGGAGGTCGCCGGCAAGCTCAAATATGTCGACCCCCAGAGCGACCTGGTGCGCGAGGCCAAGGCGTTGGGCATCAGCTTCGGCGACGAATAGCCTCGGCCGAAACTGCTCTCATCGGAGGCCCCAGGGGTTACCTCCCAAATCGTCCTCGGACATGTCAGGATCCCGCCGTGCGCTTCACGCGGCGGGGTCCTTCCGTCCTGCGGAAAGATTTGGGAGGTAAGCTCTGGGGCCTCCTGCGGTAACTAGGGAGGCCGAGGCTATTCGTCTTCTTGCTGCAAGTGCGTGGGCTGAGATTTTGGGATGTTGCAAGCTCTTAGCTGAGAGTAGCACTGACATTTGTCCTGAAATGGCTGGTCGTTAGGGGTTGCTACCGGTAGTTGCGGTAGGGTTGGGGCAGATTCTAACTAGAAATGGTGGTCGCTACCGGTTGTTCTCGGCATACTCGGCTCATTCGATTACGGTCACCACATGAAAGGAACTGTCATGGATCTTGCGATGGCACAGCGGCTCGTCGATCGCCGCAAGGCTGCCGGGCTTTCTCAGGAGGCGCTTGCCGCCCAGCTGGGTGTGAGTCGTCAGGCTGTCAGTAAATGGGAGCGCAGCGAATCCTCTCCCGATACCGATAACCTTATTGCGCTCGCCGCGCTGTATGGCGTGTCGCTGGATGAGCTGCTGTATGGGGAGGCGGTGGATAGCACTGACGACTCGCAGGCTGATGATGAGGCGCAGAACAGCAACGCCGGCACCAAAGCTTCAGATAAGGCTGAGGAGGCTGAGGCTTCTACTGAACACGCTGATTGCAGCGATAAGCCACTTGTCGATATTTCCCTCGCGCGCGGCATCCACGTTATTGACCCCAACAAAGGCGAAGAGGTTCATGTTGGCTGGAATGGCATCCATGTGGCTAACGAGCGCAAGGGTGAAGAGGTCCATGTGGGGCCAGGCGGATTGCATATCGATACGCTTGAGGACGATGGACATAGTGTGCATACCAATGACGACGGCACCGTCACCATCGACGGCGAGACGTTTTCCAGCTGGAAGGAAGCACACGACAAGCTCGACCATCACGGCAAGCATTTCCACACCAAGGTCGGACGTGCATGGAACAAATTCCCCTTCCCTGCGCTTGTCGCCCTCGCCTATCTGGTGCTCGGCATTGTCTACGGCACATGGGCTACGGGACTCTTCCTCGTCTTTCTGATTCCCGTCTATTACGCGCTTGGCGACTTTATCGACCAACGCCACTTATCTAAGCTGATCGAGGTCATCTACCCGGCAGCCGCCATCGCTTGGTTCCTCTACATGTGGCTCTGTTTGGGACAGCCCCATCCTGCATGGATCATCCTCATCACGATTCCCGTCATCAAAGCGCTCATGCGCTGGTGCCGCAAACAATGGAAGCACCGCCAACAGGCCTAACACGCTCCGACCCACCAGCACCCAACCACCCCCGCCCTTCTCCTAAGTTGCGGTGAGATAGGGACTGTTTTGAAGCTCCAAAGCGCCAAACAGTCCGTATATCACCGCAACTTACAAACAACTGGGTCAGTTCCGGCACGGAGATTAGCATTGAGCTGACCGCGCGCCACGAAAAGGGGCCATCTACTACGTTTAACTCGATGGGGCCAACCATGACCGCCTTTTTCGAAAATCGACAGGCCTTCTACCTGCGGTTTTATTTTTCGTTTTCCCGGCATGGTTGAGGGTGTCCAATTAAACGTAGTAGATAGGCCCGTTTTGTGGCATACGACCCATTCAAGCCCAATCTCGAAGGCTAAAGAAAGCCTCTCATCCACGCCTGCGGGCAAAAGATAGCAAAGCAACAAACGCCGGGTCGCTCGTAGGTGCCCGGCGTTTGCGCAGATAAAACCTGCCAAAATAAACCTGTCCCTTTTTGGCAGGTCACTCGGCGCTCTTGAGGGCGCCGACCATGTCGATCTTGTTGAGGGTACGATTGGTGGCTAGGTTGACGATAAACGTAAAGCCAAAGGAAAGCACCACGGCGAGCACGTAGCTTAGCGGCTCGACTTCGACGTCAAAGTACAGCGACGGCATCTGCAAAATGTACGTAAAACTCTCGGCCAGCAAGCCGCCCAGTGGCACGCCCAGCGCGGCGCCAATTGCCGTGAGGATCAACGTCTCCTTGTTGACGTAATGGTGCACCTCGCCACGGCGGAAGCCCAGCACCTTGATGGTCGCCAGCTCGCGTTCGCGCTCGGAGATATTCGTGTTGGACAGCGTAAACACCACCACAAACGACAGGCATGCCGCCATAAAAGTCACGAGCACCACGACCGAATTGATGATCGCAAAGTTCGCCTCGTAGTTCTGCCAATGTTCGGCCGTGCTCGAGATGGTGAGCCAACCGTCGCTCTTAAGCTTCTTGCTAAACGCAATCTGGTCGGCCGACGAGCCCTTAAGCAGCACAAAGACGCCGTTGAGGCGTGCGCTTCGACCGAACGCGCGCTCATAGGTGCCCTGCGTCATGTAAAGCGTGTTGCCAAGATAGTTAAGCGAAATGTCACTGACTTTGACCTTGGCAACATTGAGCGACGAATCCTGGACGTATGCCGTATCGCCCGGCTGAATCCCCAGCACCAGCTGTGAACTCTTACTCAGATACACGTCTCCGTCACGCAAAGACAGCGGCTCTTTGGACTCGTCCTCTAGGCGCACGTAGTCATCCAGGTCGTTCGTGCGGTCATCGGGCACCACGATCAGCTGCACGGTCTCGCTCTTTCCGCCGAATGTAAAGGTAACGTTGTCGGTCATAATCGGCAGCGTCGAAGTCACGGTCACGTTGGAATCCTTGGCTGCACTGCGCTCATCCAACGCCGCGCACGTCTGCGAAAAATCATCGGGATTGGCGACCGCCAGCAAATCGTAGCGTGTGATGTGCCCGTACTGCTTGGGCGACAGCGCGACCGACGTATCACGGATGCCCATACCGCAAATCACAAGCGCCGTGCAGCCCGCAATGCCAAAGATGGTCATAAAGGCGCGCTTTTTGTAGCGGAACAGGTTACGCGCCGCCACCTTGTTTAAGAAGCCCATGCGGCGCCAGATAAATCCGATACGCTCGAGCAGGATGCGCGAGCCGGCGGGCGGAGCCTTGGGACGCATGAGCGAGGCAGGGGTCTCGGCCATCTCGTGGCGGCAGGCGATAATCGTGGCTCCCACCACGCCCACGGCAAACAGCGCCACCGAAACGATCGAGGACACGATGTCGTACGAAAGTAGCATCTGGGGCAGCGAGTACATGTCGTCGAACACCGTAAACAAGAACAGCGGCAGACCCACAAATCCGATGATATTGCCGAGCACGCCACCGATCAGACACGCCCACAGCGAGTAGTCCACATATTTGGACAGGATACGCCCGCGTGAATAGCCGAGCGCCTTGTACAGGCCAATAAGCGTGCGCTCCTCCTCGACCATGCGGGTGGCGGTGGTGAGGCTGATAAGCACGGCGACGATAAAGAAGATGAACGGGAACACCGTGGCGATGGCCTCGATCGAAGAACTATCGCTCTCGACGCTCGAGTAGCTTGCGATATTGCCGCGGTCCTGGATGTACCAGGTGCATTCGCCCAGGTCAGAGAGCTCGGCGCGGGCATCGGCAAACTGCTGGTCGGCGGCGGCGCGGCGCTGGTCCAGGTCGGCTTGCGCCTGCGCACGCTCGTCGCTGCCCTCGGCCATGCGATTGATGTTGTCCTGCTCGATCCCAAAGACCATATTCGCCTGACGCTCAGCCGCGTCCAAGCTCGCCGGTGTGTCGACCGTCAGCTCCTGAGTGCGCGCCTTCTCACGCTCCTCGCGGATCTTCTCGATATTGCCCTTGACCTCATTGATCTTTGCCGAGTAGGCATCCGAATAGGAGTTGAGGCTCTTGGCTCCCTCGACGACCACGTGGACAGCGGAGTAGGAAGAAGATGTCGCGGCATCCTCGCTCACGTAGAACTTGTAGTCCGCAGTCGAAGCAGCACGGAAGGCGTTGACCGTCGAGTCGGAGCTCACGTCGGTGGGATCGAGAACCTCTGCCGTGATGGTGTAGTCCCCATCGGCAAACTGGTCCTTGGCGCTTTGGTTCGACGAGCTCGCATCGTTGGCGGCAAAGCTCACCGTATCGCCGATTTTCTTGCCCGAAGCCTTCAAAAAACGTGAGGTCACCGCGACCTCGCCGGCACACTCGGGCAAATCGCCGCTCAACAGCACCGGTTGATCGATATTCTCCCTGGAAAGGCTCTGGACAACCACGCGCTCGCGCGTTGTGCCCACGGCGGTGTAGGCAGTCTCGGTGTAGATGCCCTCGGCCGTCTCGACGCCATCGACCTCTTGGATCGCAGCAAGATCGTCATCGGTCAGACCATAGGTCGACTGCACGTTGATGTCATAAACATTCTGCTGGTCAAAATAGGCATCGACCGAATCGCACAGATCCTCGCAACCCGCCTTGAGGCCGCACATCACGCTCACGCCGAGCGCCGTGATTACGACGATGGATAAGAAGCGCTTAAGACTGCCTCGGATTGTGCGGTAGATGCTACGGCGAAAAACCATCGGCACCATGTCGTTTGAGCTTTGGGCGGTGCGGTAGGTCGTAAAATCCTGCTCGCGCTCCGTGTTCTGCGCGTCGCGGCGCTGGCTGTTTTGGCGGTCCTGGTCCATGGGCGCTACCACTCGATCGTCTCGATCGGCACGGGATTTTGTTGGACCGTCTCGCTCTCCACGCGCCCGCTCTTAAAGCGAATCAGGCGATCTGCCATGGGCGCCAGCGCGGAGTTGTGGGTGATGATAATGACCGTAATGCCCTGCTTGCGACAGGTGTCCTGTAGCAGCTGCAAGATCTGCTTGCCGGTTTTGTAGTCGAGCGCGCCCGTGGGCTCGTCGCACAGAAGCAGCTTGGGATTCTTGGCCAGTGCGCGGGCGATGGACACGCGCTGCTGCTCGCCGCCCGAAAGC
>URUW01000100.1 GCA_900551205.1 uncultured Collinsella sp.
TAGTACTATAGCTGGTGTAACCCCGCTATTGTCGCGGCCGGACAGCATTGCGGGAAACCCGACGGAAGGACCAACCATGTACGAGAACTATCGTATGCCGGGCGAGTTTGAGAAGCGCTCCAACGTCTATGTGACATGGCTTCCCGATTACATTCGCGCAGAGGGCTTCGATAATCGCCAGCCCTGCGTTGACGTAATTAAAGCTTTGCTTGAGTATGGCGATGTTACGGTCAACCTCAACTGTGGCACCCCCGGCTCCTACGAGGAAGCCTGCTCGCGCCTTAAAGAAGAAGGGGTGGATCTCGACCGTATCCAGATTACGCAGTTCGAAGACTCCAACTTCTACGTTCGCGACAACGGCCCCAGCATCATGGTCGACGACGAAGGCCATTCCTATATGGTCAACCCCGCTTGGACCTATTATGGCGTGTGGGACAAGAACTCCCCAGAGTGCCAGTCCGCACGCAGGGCAGCTGTTCACATGGCGGTTGCGCTCGGGTGCTTCGATATCGTCAATTCCGAAATGGTTTCGGAGGGCGGCGACCGCGAGTTTGACGGTCACGGCACCCTGATCGCCATCGAGGACACGGAATGCCGCAAGCGCAATCCCGAGTTCTCAAAAGAGGAAGTGGAGGCCGAGTACAAGCGCATCTACAACCTCAACAAGGTTATCTGGCTGCCGCAGCCTATGCTTGAGGACGACGACTATCGACTGGGCATCCTCGACGAGAAGGAAGATGGAACTCCTGTCTTCGGCATGAGCTTCGCCGCCCACATCGATGAGATGTGCCGCTTTATCACCCCGAACAAGATTCTTCTTGCCGAGGTATCCGATGAGGAGGCCGCCTCGAGCAAGGCGACGCCGCCTACGAGATTCTACGCGCCGAGACGGACTGGGAGGGCAAGCCCTTCGAAATCGTCCGCATGCCCACTGCCGAGCCGATCGAGGTTGTCATCGCCCCCGGCGACGAGGACTACGAGCTGTATAAGGGCTTCATCGACGAAATGGGCGGCAAGTTCATGGATGGCACCCCTTGGCCCGAAGGCCCCGTTCACTTTTATGCCGCAGCAAGCTACTGCAACTTCCTCATCTGCAACGGCGTCGTTCTTGGCCAGCGTTATTACCACGAAGGCATGAGCGAAGTCGTGAAGGAGAAGGACGAGCAGGCCAAGGCGGTTCTTGAGAGCTGCTTCCCCGATCGCAAGGTCATCATGATCGACTCTCTCGCGCTTAACCTGTCCGGCGGCGGCGTGCACTGCTGGACCAAGGACGTGGCCGCCAGCTGCTAGCAAGTTCTTAAACTTGCGCTGCCTGATCCAAGCGCCACATTTACAGTCCCCGAGGGATATCCGTGTTTCCCTCGGGGGCGCATTCGACACTTACCCATCAAACAATTGAAAGGAAATAGGCATGAACAACAGCCTTCGCGGTCGCGACTACCTCAACATCCACGATCTTTCCTCTGAGGATTTCCGTTACCTCATCGATCTTGCCTGGAACCTCAAGGCCCAGAAAAAGTCCGGTGTCGACCAGCGCTACTTCCCCGGCAAGAACGTTCTCGCCAACTTTGAGTGGGGCTCGACCCGCACTCGTTGCGCCTTTGAGACCTCTTGCAACGACCTGGGCATGGGCTTCACCTATCTGACCAACTCCCACATGGGCGATTGCGAGACCATCGAGGATGCCATGCGCGTCTTCAACGGCATGTATGATCTCATTGTCTATCGTGCACAAAAGGACGAGCAGTTCCTCTATGATGTCGCCGACTTGGTCGATATTCCAGTCATCAATGCCCTCACCCTCGGCGATCACCCGACCCAGATGCTCGCTGACGCTCTCACGATGGAGGAGCAGTGGGGTGGTCTGCGCACGAGCCGTGGCAAGAAGATGGCCTTCGTTGGCAACTGCGCCGGCGCCCCCGTGTGGTATGGCCGTCTGTGCGCGATGCTCGACATGGACTTCCTCGCCATCGGCCCCGACGACCTCCGTCACCAGATGTGCAAGGAAATGATCGAGGAGGTTGAGGCCTGCTACGCCAAGTACGCGCCTAACAGGACCTTCACCATCACCTCTGACCTTGATGCTCTGGACGGTGTCGACGTAATCGTTACCGAGGAGTGGCGCTACATCAACCCCGAGTGCGGCGACGAGGTTCTGGACCCCGACGACTACAACTCTTGGCTTGGCGACGCCGAGTCCCTGTACCCCTATCGCGTCACCAGTGAGCTGTGCAAGCGCACCAACAACCCCGACATCTTCTGCATGCACGAGCTCCCCTCTGTTCACAACGCAAATCACCGCGTTGGCAAGATGTTGCTCGACCAGTGCAAGAACGACCTGCATCGTGAAATCATCACCCAGGGCTTTGAGATTGCGGACGAGTGCTTTGAGGCCAACGCGTCGGTCATCTTCCGTGAGGCAGAGAACCGTCAGCACACCATTAAGGCCGTTATGTGCGCCCTTCTGGGTCTCTAGGAGCTGTATCAATGGAAAATGCAAAGTTAAAGAGCAGCAAGGTTTACGCATGGGTTCTCGTGATCGCGCTCGGCCTCATGTCTGCCGGTACGACCGGATCCTATAGCGTAATCGCTGGCTCCTTCGTCGCGCCCGTGTGCGAGGAGTTCGGATTTGACTACTCCATCTTCTCGTATTACTTCACTGCAACGCTCATTGGTCTTGCAGCGGCTCTTCCGTTTGTCGGAAAACTCATCCCCAAGGTTGTTGGCAAGTTTTGGCTCCCCGTCGTCGAGCTTATTCTGCTCGCCGCTGGCGCAGGCATGGCCTTCTACACCGAAGTCTGGATGTTCATCGCAGCTGGTGCTTTGATTGGCGTTTGCTTCGCCTTCACTACCGGCGTCGCCATGTCCGATGTTATTGACCAGTGGTTCAAAAAATCTGGCGGCCTGGCAATTGGTCTCGCTTGGGCAGTGAACTCGATTTACATGCTCATCATGAGTCCCGTCATCACCTCTGTCATTGAGGCTGCTGGCTGGAGGACTGGTTATCTGGTGCTCGCTGGCGTCTCCGCCGTGCTCATTCTTCCCGCTTCCATCCTGATTATCCGCTATAAGCCCCAGGACAAGGGCATGCTGCCCTATGGCTATGTCGAAGGCGAGACGGTCGCCGAGACCGAGGAGACGACCGAGGATAGTGCACGTGGCGTTAGCTACGCACGCGCTATTAAGTCGCCTGCATTCTTTTTCTGCATCGGCTTCCTCTGCCTCGTTCAGCTTACTTGCTGCATGAACCAGCTGTTCCCCACCTATGCCGCCGAGGTCGGCTTTAGCCCCATGGTGGGTGGCTTCATGGTTTCCGCCGCATCGCTGTTCGACCTGTTCCTCAACCCGATCGTCGGTACCACTTGCGATAAGTTTGGCAGCACCAAGGCCATTCTGAGCTGGCTCGCCGTCTCGATTCTCTCCTTTGTCATGCTCATGATGAGCAGCGGCAACTCGACGCTCAGCATTCTTGCTGCCGGTGTTAACGACGTCATGTACGTCATCGCCGGCACCGCTCTGACCGTTTTGGTGATGGACGTCTTTGGCTCCCGTGACTTTGGTCGCATCTTCGCGCTCATCTGCTCCGTGGGCTATATCGTCGGCGCCTTTGGCATGCCCGTCATGATGAAGGTATACGAGCTTGTCGGCTCCTTCCAGGGCGTTTTCATCTTCTGTATTGCATGCAACGTCATCATCGGTCTGTTCTTGCTGCTGGCAAAGAAGACTGGTAAGAGCCTCTCTTGGGACGAATAGTTCGATTCGTCTTAGTCATACGCTGTAGGAGTTAATCTGCAGCAGCTTTAGGGCATCGGCTAACGCCGGTGCCCTTTTTCATGGAATGTGACAAAGGGACAGTCCCTTTGTCACATTGGGCGCCTAGCTCGTTTTGCCCACCAACGTGATACGGATGCTTGGATGGGTGTACTCGTCAAACTCGTCCTCGGGCTCCGTGTCAAACGAATAGTACGTTTTGATGGGGTTGTCACTCGTCCTGATGGAGATTCTCTCGTAGAGCGAACCGTTCAAAAAAGCCTGCCTAAACTCTTCGGGGAGCTTTTGCGGTGCTAGGAGCTCGGGACTCATGGCCTTGACGTCTACGGTTTGGACGACAGAGGAAAGTTCGTCCAAGTCGAGCTCGATGCGGGCGAGGTTGTCCTCAAGGCTCGCGTCGGGGTCGATCTCTGCTATGTAACTCACTTCCTTGAGCGTTCCCTTGTTGTCAAAGTCCAGATACGTATAGGTCTTCTGGGCGTCGGAGTCGCCTTCGTGCAGATAGCCGCGGACATGATAGCCGTAATCTTGATATCGCTCGTAGGGGTCATCGGCGGACACGTACTCGCATGCGGGCTCTAGCGTCTTGCGGGCGATGGCGATCTGCTCGGCCGCGGCCGCGGCATTCTCCTGCATCTCGATGTTTCCCTGTGCCAGCTGCGGGATATAAGCACCGCACACGATTGCGAGGGGCAGCGCCACAAGTGCGATGATCCACTTTTTTGCACGGGGGATAGGCACGCTATAGGCCTCCGCCATGGCCTTTGCGTTGGCATAGCTTTCGGTAAGTACGTCCGCTGCGGTGGCGACGGCGCCTACGGCAGCGGCGACTTCTGCCGCGCCGCCCAGGTTGCGCACGGTCGCGTTATCGCTGTTCTTAAGCAGGCGCGCGGCAGCCTGCGTACCGATAACGCCTGCGATTTGTGCCGAGCGGTCTTTCTCGGTCTGCTCGACGACGAGTCGGTGCTGCATTTCCTTCCACTGCTTGCCGCGCATGCCAAAGCGCGGCGCGAGCGCGCAGTAGCAGAATATGACGAGCTCGATGGCAGTGAGCGCCAAGGCGGTCATCATGCCCGTCTCTTGGAAGCCTTCGTGATGGAAGACGATATCGTCGATCATTTCGAAGGGAATGATCAAAAAAGGCAGCACGAACGCCATGGCAAGCGCTGCACCGGCAATCTTGGGATAGATGCAGTATCGCTGGATACGCTTGCGTTCTTGTTCGGAAATTGTTGCCATGGCTGGTCCTTGGTGTCGTAACGGTCGTTGCGGCGCATGGGGCGCGGGGCGCATCAGTTTGAGCTAGCGCTGGATAAGAACATAGAGCAAGATGCTCATCGCGATGAGCAAGAAGCCTGCGATGTTAAACATCAGTGTGGCAAAGTTGCCCACGATGGGGCGTTCGACATAGCTTTTGTCTGGGTTGCTGGGGTTGTAGTACACGGTCATTTGGCTACCGAGGGGCCAAAGCTGCTCCGCGAGGGTGCCTAGGCGGGCGATGGGGCCTGTCTGCACGTGCAGCCAGCCCTTGGCGTCTTCGTAGGCGGTGGCTTGCGTGCGGATGGGGAGTCCCGACAAGCTTTTGGTCATTATGCCACGGAATTGTTTTTTCGCGCGGTATTGCGTGCCGTCGACGGCGTATTCCAAAACGGGATACATCCTGCCTTCGCCCATAAAGCGATGGTCGATGACCGTTCCCATGGTCACGGCGGTACAGGCCTTGGCTTTCTTGCGAGCGGCGGCTTTCATGAGCGCGCTCACTCCGATAAGCAGGATGCCGATGCCCCCAACCAAGATGAGCGCGAGCAGGGATATCTGCGACGTGGTCACGGCGTTCTCCTTTGGCGCGATACCGTCATATGTGACCCAGTATAGAGAATCCCGCCATCGATGAGCTATTGCGGGGGGGGGTCAATTCTGAATGTGACAAATGGACTGTTCCTTTGTCACATCGGGGACTGCGGAATCGAGGTCTAATACTTTTCCCGAGAAGTGAACGAGTGAAAACGGACTCCCGAAGCATCGACACTTTTGGCGTGCAATTTCCTGCGGTTTTGCCAGTCAAATCCTGCGGTTTTGACGCCTAAAAATGTCAATGCTTCGGGGGTCCAAATAGAGCCGTTCACTTCTCGGGAAAAGTATTAGACCTCGAAATATGGGCGGCGTTCGCGAACGGCAACTAGCTTGCGTCCGGTAGCCGGCACTTGGGGCAAAGGGACTGCCCTTTTGCCCCTTCACCATTGCATCGTATCTGGTGTGGAAAAAATATCGCCTGCGTTCTCGCGCCTGCGAAGAGTTCCTGAACCGCTTGAATGGGATGTGACAAAGGGACTGTCCCTTTGTCACATTGATTTGAGAGTGGATGTTGATGAATTTATCGCTGGCCCCTATGGAGGGGATTACCGGGCATGTGTTCCGTCGCGTGCATGCGGAGTGCTTTGGCGCGCTCGATTGTTATTACACGCCGTTTTTGCCGCCGCCGCGGGTGGGCAACCGCTTTGGTGGCAAGGCGTTTAAAGAGGTCGATCCTGCCAATAACCAGGGGCTTAACGTAGTACCTCAGCTGATGTCCAAGAATGCGGACGAGTTTGTGTGGGCGGCGCAGGTGCTCGCCGAGATGGGGTACCGCGAGGTCAATCTCAACCTTGGCTGCCCCTCGGGTACGGTTGTTGCCAAAGGCAAGGGTTCGGGCTTTCTGCGCAACCTGGATGAGCTCGAGGTGTTCTTGAGCGACGTGTGCGAACGCTCACCCTTGCCGGTGTCGGTCAAGACCAGGCTGGGGTTGGAAAGCGATGACGAGTACGAACGCGTGCTCGACCTCTATTGCCGCATGCCGCTGGCAGAGCTGATCGTGCATCCGCGCGTGCAAAAGGACCGTTATACGGGCTCGCCGCGTAAAGAGTTTTACGGCGAGACGTTGGAGCGGGCGCCGTTTCCCGTGG
>URUW01000101.1 GCA_900551205.1 uncultured Collinsella sp.
TGCGGGCACAGTTGCCAAAAGGCGACGGCACTCGCAGCGGCAACGTTGAGTGAATCGACCCCGTGCGCCATCGGAATGCGCGCGGCTCGGTCGCAGCCGGCAATGGTCTTGGTGCCCAAGCCGGCACCCTCGGTACCCATAAAGATCGCTAGGCGGTCAATCTCCTGCAGCACGGGATCGTCCAGCGACACCGAATCATCCGTCAACGCCATGGCGGCACACGAAAAGCCGGCATCGTGCAGCGCCGCCAGCCCATCATGCGGCCATACGCGCGCCTCGCTGCCAATGCGCGTCCAGGGCACCTGGAACACCGTGCCCATGCTCACGCGGGCCGAGCGACGGTACAGCGGGTCACAGCAAGTGGGGCTCACCAAAATGCCATCGACGTTCAGCGCAGCCGCCGAGCGGAAAATCGCGCCCACGTTCGTGTGGTCGACAATACCCTCGAGCACGCACACGCGCACCGGGCGCTCACCCGCCGCCTCGACGACGCCACTCAAGAACTCGGCTACCGGAATCTGGCGTGGACGACGGAATGCCGCGAGCGCACCGCGCGTCACGTTAAAACCCGTCAGCTGCTCCATGAGCTCCATGGAGGCAACGAACACAGGAACCGGACCCGCGCCCTCGCGCACAACCAGGCGCTCAAACAGCGGCATCATCTGATCGAGCCAGCGTTCGCCCAAAAGAAAGCTCACCGGCTCGTATCCGGCGCGAACCGCACGCTCGATGACCTTGGCGCTCTCGGCGATAAAAATGCCCTTCTGCGGCTCCAGCACGCAGCGAAGCTCACGCTCGGTCAGTCGCACGTAGGCATCGAGCCGCTCGTCCTCGAGCGAATCGATTCGCAGCACCTCAACGGCATCAGTCATAGCAGCCAGCCCGCACCCTTCTTTACAGCACATCTATACCAAACGAGGCGACGCTAAGCGCCGCCCCATGCATTCAATCAACCCGATGATACCGTTCACGCCAGGCGATTTATGCCTCAACGCGACGATACGTCACGAACTCATAATCGAGACCCTCGTCACCCTCGCCCGAGGCAATCGTGGCAACCCCGCCACGCCGCGCAATCTCCCACGCGGGATCGGCGTACAAGTCGGGAAAGTACGTGTCCACGGGATGGACGCAGTGGTTATGCGTGACCTCGGCCTCCACGCAGCACGGCAAAAACTGACGATACACCTCGCCACCGCCGATCACCCACGCAACGGGCTCATCGGCAACCACGGCGAGCGCTTCGTCGACGCTATGCACCACGTCGACGCCCTCGGCAGCAAAGCTCTCGTCACGCGTGAGCACGATATTGCGGCGGTTCTTGAGCGGACGCCCACCGGGAAAACTCAGCAGGGTCTTGCGTCCCATAATAACCGGGCACCCTTTGGTGCACGCCACAAAATGGCGCATGTCGGCGCGATTGGACACCACCATGTCGCCCTCGCACCCAATGCCCCAGTCATCGCACACGGCGACAATGGCAGAAAGCTTACACGTCATGCGCGTCACCTACACCGCAATGGGGATGTTCTTGACCTGCGGGCCGTGCTCATAACCCTCGACGATCAGGTCGTCGGTCGTAAACGCATAGAAGTCATGCACATCGGGGTTAAGCGTTACCTTGGGCGCGGCAAACTGCGGACGCTCGATAAGCTCGCGGACGATATCGACATGACGGTCGTAAATGTGGGCATCGGCAATCACATGTAGCAGCTCGCCGGGAATCATATCGACCGATTGCGCGACCATCATCAGCAAGATGGCGTACTGGCACACATTCCAGTTGTTCGCGGCCAAAATGTCCTGGCTGCGCTGGTTGAGAATCATGTTGAGCGTCGGTTTGTCATCCTGCGGGCGCTGCGTCACGTTATACGTCACGCTGTAGGCGCACGGATACAGGTGCATCTCGGACAAATCGCTAAACACATAGGTATTCGTCATAATGCGGCGGCTGTACGGCGTGTTCTTAAGGTCGTACAGAACGCGGTCCATCTGGTCGAAATCGCCCTCGGCATAATGGCTCTTCTGCCCAATCTGATACCCGTAGGCCTTACCGATGGAGCCGGTCTCGTCAGCCCACTCATCCCAAATATGGCTGTTGAGGTCATGCACGTTATTGGACTTCTTTTGATAGATCCATAGGATCTCATCCATGGAAGATTTGAGGGCCGTACGACGCAGGGTAAGCGCCGGAAACTCCTCACGCAGGTCATAGCGTGCCGTAACGCCAAAGTTTTTAATGGTATAGGCAGGGGTGCCGTCCTCCCACACCGGACGGACCTTTTGACCCTCGGTGGTGGTGCCATGGTCCAGAATATCGCGGCACATGGTTACAAACTGTTGATCAGCCTTGCTCATTGACCCTCCTGTCAGTCGCCTACAAGCGAGATTCATTGTAGCCCAGGCGCACGCGGCCCCACAGCCCAAACATAAGCCCTTGTTTTCTGACATATGCCAGAAATTCCTTGCGTAAATCCGCACGGTCGTTATTCTATTGTTGACATATGTCAGATATGGAGAGTGTATGGCAGGAAGACGTGAAAAATTGCGCCGCGTCGGGATCATCCCCGAATATCGCGGTTTTACCCCCGATGGCCTTGCCAGCGGAGAGGCCATCGACATGACGGTCGACGAACTCGAGGTCCTGCGGCTATGCGACCTGGAAGGCCTCAATCAGGAGGCCGTCGCAAAGCACATGGGCATCGCGCGCGCCACGGTGGCGGCAATTTGCAGCCGAGCGCATCGCAAGGTGGCAAATGCGCTGGTCAATGGTCGGGCGCTCATCATCGAAGGCGGCAATATCGCGTACTCCCCCATTACCACGGCAACGGCCGTATGGCCAGCAAAGGAGATCGACACCATGAGGGTGGCAACGACGTACGACAACGGCAGCATCTTTATGCACTTTGGCCGCAGCGAGCAGTTCAAGATCTACGACATCCAGGATGGCAAGGTGCTCAACGAACAGGTCGTGGGCACTGGCGGCACCGGTCACGGCGCATTGGCGGGCCTGCTTGCCAACGGCGGCGTCGACACGCTCATCTGCGGCGGTATCGGCGCCATCAACGCGCTCACACAGGCCGGCATCACGGTCTACGCGGGCGCCCAGGGCAGCTGCGACGCCTGCGTCGAGGCCCTTATCGCGGGCACGCTCGCGCAGACCGGCGAGGCCACCTGCGACTGCCATGGTCACGACCACGAGCACGCCCATGAGCATGGCGAGTCCTGCGGCTGCCACGGCCATCACGAGCACAAGGGCCACGAGGGTTGCGGCTGCCACTAGCGGCACGGCACCGCGAGCTCGGGGCGCGAAGCCGAACGCAACCCAACTATCAAAGCCAACAACAAAGGCCACCCGGTAGCTTCCGAGTGGCCTTTGCCATATCAAGCTGGAATTACAGCTCTATTTCTTATTGCGCATCTGCGCTTCCATCTGGCGCAGCAGGTCCATGTCGGACTTGGGGCCACCCATGCCGCCTATACCGCCCAGACCCATGGCATCCAGGCCGGGAATATTGGGCATGCGCATCTTTTTGCCCTTCTTACCCTTTTTGCCCTTCTTGCCACCAGCCTGTGCCTGATTGGCCATCGTGCGCATGCGGCCCATCATCTTATTCATCTCGCCCCACTGCTTCATAAGGCTGTTGACCTCGGTGGGGGTTACGCCGGCGCCCTTGGCAATGCGGGCGCGGCGCTGGCCGTTGATGATGGAGGGACGTAGGCGCTCCTCCTTGGTCATCGACATGATGATGGCCTCGTTCTTGTCAAAGATGCCCTCGTCCAGGTTGCCGCCCATCTGGTTGAGCGCGCGCTGGCCACCGGGGAGCATGCCCAGAATGCCCTTCATGCCGCCCATCTTCTTAACAGCTTTCATCTGGTCGAGCATGTCGTTCATGGTAAAGCCCTCGCGCAGCATGCGCTCGGCAGCCTCGAGCTGCTCGGCATCGGCTGCCTCCTGGGCCTTCTCGATAATACCGACGACGTCGCCCATACCCAGAATACGCTTGGCCATGCGATCGGGATAGAACGGCTCCAGCGAATCGGGCTTCTCGCCCATGCTCACGAATTTGATGGGCTTGCCGGTCACCTGGCGCACGGAAAGCGCGCCGCCGCCACGGGCATCGCCGTCGAGCTTGGAGATGATCACGCCGTCAAAGTCGGTGCGCTCGGCAAACGTCGAGACCACGTTGACGATATCCTGGCCGGTCATGGCATCGACGACCATCAGCACCTGATCGGGCTTGACGGCCTTCTTGATGTCCACGGCCTCCTGCATCATCTGCTCGTCGATCTGCAGACGACCGGCGGTATCGACGATGACCACGTCACGCAGGTGGTCGACGGCCTCCTGGATGGCGCCCTTGGCAATGTCGACCGGGTGCGCGCCGTCACCGCGGAAGACCGGCACGCCGATCTCGCCGCCAAGCGTGGCCAGCTGGTCGGCAGCGGCGGGGCGGTAGACGTCGCACGCGGCGAGCAGCGGCGAGCGGCCCTGCTTCTTGAGCAGGTAGGCCAGCTTTACGGCCGCCGTGGTCTTACCGGAGCCCTGCAGGCCCACGAGCATGATGACGTTGGGGATGCGGTTGCTAAAGACGAGCTTACTCTCGGTGGAGCCGAGCATCTCGGTAAGCTCGTCGAGCACGATCTTGACGACGTTTTGCGCCGGCGACAGCGACTCCATGACCTCGGCGGTCATGCAGCGCTCCTTGGTCTTGGCGACGAACTCCTTGACAACCTTAAAGTTGACGTCGGCCTCGAGCAGCGCCATGCGAATGTCGCGCATGGCCGAGGTGATGTCGGCCTCGGTCAGCTTACCCTTGCCACGCAGGCGGTCAAATGTGTCATTGAGGCGATCGCTCAGAGAATCAAACACTAGTCACTCCTTAGTTGGACTCGCCCACCAGGGCGCGGCAGAAATCTTTGGCGTTAAACTCCTGCAGGTCATCGACCTGCTCGCCCACGCCGATGCGAAGGATCGGGAGCTTGAGCTTCTCGGCCACGGCCATGGCTATACCGCCCTTAGCCGTGCCGTCCAGCTTAGTCATGATAATACCGTCCAGGCCCAGCGCCTCGTTAAACTCGAGCGCCTGGTTCAGACCGTTCTGACCAGTGGCGGCATCGATCACAAGCACGACCGAGACCGGCATGGGACCGGCGGTCATATTGGCGGCGCGCTTACGGGTCACATTGACCACCTTGGCGAGCTCGCGCATGAGCTCGGGGCTCGTGTGCAGACGGCCGGCGGTATCGATGAGCACCAGGTCGCTGCCGCGCTTATCGGCCTCGTCGAGCACGTCATAGCACACGCTCGCCGGATCGGAGCCGCGGTCACGCTTGATAACCGGTACGCCGGCACGCTGGCCCCACACATCGAGCTGCTCGATGGCGGCGGCGCGGAAGGTGTCGGCCGAACCGATCACCACGTTCTTGCCGCGGGCAGCCATGGCGCTCGCAATCTTGCCGACCGTTGTGGTCTTGCCGGCGCCGTTGATGCCCACAAACAGCACGCAGCTCGGCGTATCGGAAAACGGATCACGCTCAACAGGCACAAAATGGCCCTCGAGCTGCTCGGCCAGAGCGCGGCGAAGCTGCGGGGCGGTCTTAAGGTTCTTCTTGGCAGCAGCATCGCGCAGGTCATCGGAGACCTGAATAGCGACCTCGGCACCCATGTCACCCATGACGAGGGTGTCCTCAAGGTCCTCCCAAAAATCCTCGTCGACTTCGCCGCCAAAGTAGAAGACCTCGTTGAGGGCCTCGCGGCTGCGCTCAAGTCCGCGCGAGAGAGCGTCAAAGAATCCCATTATGCATTCACGACCTTTCCGGTTTCGCGATCGAGTTTTTGCGAGACGACGCGGCTGACGCCGTCGGCTTGCATCGAGACGCCGTAGAGAACGTCAGCGTCCTCCATAGTACGGCGCTGATGCGAGATAACCAAGAGCTGCGTATCGGAACGCAACACGTCGAGCGCGCCGATGAGCTTGGACAGGTTGGCGTCGTCAAGTGCCGCCTCGACCTCGTCCAGCACATAGAACGGCACCGTGCGCGTGCGGTACACGGCAAAGAGCAGGGCGAGTGCCGTCAGACTCTTCTCGCCGCCCGACATGAGCATCATCTTGGTGATGCGCTTGCCGCGCGGCTGCGCCACGACCTCGATACCCGTCTCGCCCGGATGCTCAGGATCGGTCATCTCCAGATGAGCCTGGCCACCCGGGAACAGCATAGCGAAGATCTCGCGGAAGTTCGCGTCGACCTTCTCAAACGTCACAAGGAACGCCTTGCGCATCTTGCGATCAATAGCCACCGTGATCTTGGTGAGCGCCTTACGCGCGCTCTCCAGATCGGCCAGCTGCTCCTCGGTGTAATCGGCGCGGCGCTTGAGCTGCTCGTACTCCTCCATGGCAACTTGGTTCACGGGACCAAGGTTGTTGATCTGGAGAACAAGCTGGTTGAGCTCGCGCTCGGCGGCATCGCGGTCCGTGGGCGCGGGAAGCATGAGCGCTTCCTCGAGTACCGTGTTGCCATCGGCGGTAATGGCCTTAATGGCGGCCTCTACCTGCACCTCGAGCTTGCCACGCGCGACCTTAAACTCGTTTTGCGTGGCGGTGGCAGTATCGACCTTCTCCTTAGCGCGGGCAACCTCTGCCTTGGCATCCTCGATGGTCTTCTTAAGCGAAGCGGAGTCCGCCTC
>URUW01000102.1 GCA_900551205.1 uncultured Collinsella sp.
AGCTGTTCGAGCAGGGCTTCGACGCCATCTACGTGGCGACCGGCGCTGGCCTGCCCAAGTTCCTCAACGTCCCCGGCGAGAACCTGCCCAACGTCTTCTTCGCTAACGAGTACCTCACCCGCGTGAACCTGATGAAGGCCAACAAGTTCCCCGAGTACGACACCCCCACCAAGCACGGCAAGAACGTCGTCGTCTTTGGTGGCGGCAACGTGGCTATGGACGCCGTCCGTACCGCCAAGCGTCTGGGCGCCGAGCACGCCATCATCGCCTACCGTCGTACCGAGGACGAGATGCCCTGCCGTCGCGCCGAGCTGCACCACGCCAAGGCCGAGGGCGTCGAGGTTCTGCCGCTCGTTTCCCCGCTCGAGTTTGTCGCTGGCGAGGATGGCTCCGTGTGCGCCGTCAAGGTCCAGAAGATGGAGCTCGGCGAGCCTGACGAGTCCGGCCGTCGTCGCCCGGTGCCCATCGAGGGTGCCATCGAGGAGATTCCCTGCGACGTCGCGATCTCGGCTATCGGCACCAACGCCAACCCCTTCGCAAAGAAGATCGGCGGCAAGATGGAGCTCAACAAGTGGGGCTACATCGTTGCCGACGAGGAGACCGGCCAGACCACCGATCCCCGCATCTGGGCTGGCGGCGACATCGTCACCGGTGCCGCTACGGTCATTCTGGCGATGGGCGCCGGCAAGAAGGCCGCTGCTTCCATCACCAAGAGCCTGCTGGGCGAGTAATCACCCACAGCGCTAGCCATCAAACGGCAAAGTCCCCGTCGAGCACACGCCCGGCGGGGACTTTTTCTATGCCGACCGCCCAAACCACCACGATGGGGACAGGCACCTTTGTGGTGGTTGGGGACTTGGCCGGCGAACCAATTCCGACGTTTGTCTCAATCTGTAACAGCCAGACCCTGTTGAGCCTCGTAGTTGTTGCAGATCAAGATATTGTGCGAACGTCCGCCCGTTCATCTCGATCTGTAACAGTTAGAGGCCAAATATCCCGCTTGGTGTTACAAATCGAGACATTAGGCTGACGGCCGGACCGTTCATCTAAATCTGTAACACCTAGAGCCATTTTTACTGGCCTGGTGTTACAGATTTAGATTTTGACGAAGCCGAGGATAGGTGCTGCCACCAAAACCTAGCGCTTGCGACGCTTGGTTGCAGCAATGCCGGCCACGGCTACGGTTGCGCCGGCGATGCCCAGAGCGGCGACCGTCATCGCGGCGGAGTCACCCGTGCTGGCGAGCTCCGTGCCGCCGGACTTCTTACCGTTCTTGCCCTTACCCTTGGACTTGTCCGTCGTCACTGTGGTCGTCGTCGAAGTCGAACCACCCGCAGGAGCCCCGGTACCGCCAGAGCCATCCGCACCGCCACCCTGCTCACCGCCGCCAGGCGTCGGCTTGGGTTCCGGCTTGGGTTCGGGCTCCGGCTCGGGATCGGGCGTCGCCTCATCGGTCACCGTAATCGTAATGTTCAAGCGCTCCGAATACTCGCTATACGACATGCCGGGACGCTGCGCCGCAATGCGCACATACATATTGCTATCGAGCGCAATAGGCTCGGTGTACTTTACGCGGCCTTCGTCACGGCAGGGGCAGGTGTCGTTGGTGGTGTACCAAATCGTCGTGCCGTCCTCGGCTGAAAGCTCCAGCTTCGTGCCCTTGGGCACCGTAATGTAGTTCTCCTTGGGCGACCATGCACCAAACGTCGTCGCACCAATCGTCGCCACCGGTCGCGCCGGTCGCACTGCCTCGGCAGACACGCGCACGTCGACCTGCTTGGACAGCGCCGTGCCGTCCACCGCCGCCGTCAACGTCGTCAAACCGGGCAGAGCACCATGCAGCACAAACGTCGCCGCGCCGTCCTCGCCCGTCACGGCTTGGGTGGCATCGACAGAGCAGATAGCCGAGGACTCCAGCCCAACACTAACCTTGGCGCCCGCAAACGGCTTGCCCGCCTTATCGGTCACGTGTGCCACCAGCTCAAAGTCGCCGCCCTCAAGCATGGTCACAGCTTGTTCCACGTTGAGCTTGAGCTTGTCGGCACGAACGCCCACGACAAGCTCGCCACTTGCCCAGCGCGCCATGGCCTTGCCGGCGTAGTTGCGAGCACCGTCGAGCTCAAACGACACCGTCGAGCCCGCCTCACGCGCATCGGCATAGCGAATGCGCAGCACGCGCGACAACGGCTTGCCATTGGGATCGTCCTGCTTGTCGAGCCACGTATACGTCACGTCGCCCAAGCCCTGCGCGCACAATGCGACCAGGGCATCGTCGCTCGCATCCATATACTGCGTAAACTCAACCTCGACGCAATCGGTATAGGCATGGGCCGAAGCCACCTCGGGCGCCGCCGTCGACACCAAGCCAATGTTCACCTCGGTCTGAATCGGCGGCACGCGCAACCAAGCCGAACGCGCCTCCTCATACCCGTCCTTGGTCACGCGCACCTGATACCATCCGGTCGGCGTATTCCAGTTGTATGCACCGTCCGCACCCGTTGCAAGCGGATTGTCCTGCTCATACTCCTCGGCATCCCAACGCACTGCATTGGTACCGGCGGCATCGTCGGCGCTCCACAGCTCAACCGTTGCGCCCTCGACCGTATTGGACAACAGGCCCTCGTACACCACGCCCGCAGGGTCGGGTGCAGCCTTGGCAGCCACATTGCGATAACGCGCCTCGAAGATCGACTGCATCTTCTCGTCCGAGATCAAGCCGTCCTTGTTGGCCTTGTAGACCTCGGCATCGGTCAGCTCACCCCAGTTGACCGTAATACGATTCTGGCACGCGCGCTCCACCTGCTCACAGGCGACATCGTAGGCGCACTCGGCATTGGTCAGCTTAATCGCGCGCTCCGAGCCCACACTCGTCGAAGCCGCGTCATAGGCAGCGCCCACCACGGTACCCGCCGAACCGGCCGTCAGCACGCCGGCGATTGTCATAATGGAGCCCACCGCCACATCGGTGCTATCGTGGCAGAGCTGGCGATACAGCAGATCCTCAAACGCACGCGCCTTCTCCATGGCGTCGCGCAGCGCGTAAATGCACTTCCAGTCGTCCTCGGTCTTCTCGGGCTTGGCAAGCAAGCGCGTATGCTGAAGCTCATAGCCCTCGCGCTCGCCCTTCACCTTCTGCATACGGACGTTCACGTTCTCCCAGTTCTTGCTGGCATCGTTCACGCCGTAAATGCCGGTAAAGATGCCGATGCCCTGGGTCGCCGCGGGAAACGCCTGGCCGGCCGCCTTCCACGCATCGGTCTTAAAGACCTGGCCGAACATCTCACACTCGATCTTGTAGCTTTTGAGCGAACGGATCGTGCGGATGAGCTTCATGTGGGCGCTGACGTCACCGTTGCGCTTCCAAGCCATAAGCCAACCGCGAATCGTAGAGTTATTGAGGCTGTGGACTACGTTCCAGTTATCGTACAGATTGTCCAAAATGTCGCATTGCATGGCGATTGAGTTAAACAGCAGCGCCTGGTTCTTGTTGTTATTGGAGTTCTCGATAAACTCCGACTCAATGTAAGCGGTCTCGTCGCCATCGGGCGCGGCGACCTTAAAGCCCTTGACGGTATCGTCGTCAGCCGCCTTGTAGCTCAGCGAGCTGCCGAGCGCCTGGCCCAAATCGTTAAACCCGCTCGTCGACTGGCCGTTGTACTCGCTGGCCTTAATGCCCGCACACTTGTTGAGCGCCGCAGCGGTTGCGTCATTCCAGCTTCCGTATTGGTTGAGCTGGCCGATACCCATCGACTGGCCCACCAGATCCTCGGCCTGCTGGGCAATAAACTCCGCTCGCGACGCATGGTCGACAAGTTCCTTGATGGCCGCCGCATCCGCAGCGCTTGCACCCTGAGCCGACGCGAGTTCCTGGTACCAATCCTCACCGGTGCCGTACGCGTCCTCAAAGATCATCTTGTCCACGTTGACGCCATAGCTGTCGCCCTGCTTGGTCAGCAGCGCCGACGAGCCGCCAACCGCAACCTTAAGCTCGGCGGCAAACTGCGCGGCCTCGTCGTTGCCAGCATCATCACCCTCGCCGTCGCTGGCGGCGGGGGCGCGACGAGCCTTGCGGGCAGCTCCACCTTGGGCTTCGCCCTCCTTGCTGGCTTCGTCCTCTTTACCGTCCTTCTCTTCCTCAGCAAACGCATCGGCGACCATCTGATCAATCGCGTCGTTAAAGGCCTCGTCGACATCATTAAACGAGTTATCCATCATATACTCGTGCCACTGCTGCACGGCATTCGAGAACTCCTGCTGGCGCTCCTCGGCCGCGGCGGAATGCTTTTTGGCCGAAGCGTTGGCGTCAAAACTCAGCATGGTCATAAGCTGAGCATTGGAGATGCGGTAGGTCTGCGGCATAAAGACCTGCTCAAAGTTGCCGCAGTTCACATAGGTCGAGTCATTCGCTTTGTTAAACTCGTCGAGCAGCTTAAGGTAACCCTCGTCCACATACTCCGCTACATAGCGCACATGGGTGCCCTCGCGCGACTTTTGAGTCAGAGGAATCGTCACCGTCTTGCCATCCACGCAGTCCACGTACAGGTCGAGCGTGCCGGCAGCCTCTTCGTTTCCCACCTCGAGTGTGATGTCAAAGGTCCAGTAGGCGTTCTTCTTTTGTGGCAGATGATGGAAGGTCCACAGGCTCTTGCCGGTGTCCTTGCCGTCCTTGACCAGGCTTTGCGTACCGCCACGATACGTCACATCAAAGTTCCAGACCGAAGCGCCCGGAACATAGCGCACATAATTGCGAGCCGTCACCTCTGCGGCAGCGGCGGCGACGTCGGTCGAGCCCACGCGCGCTTCGAGCGTCACACGCTCGGCGGCAAGCGTATCCTGCGGCAGGTCGTATTCAATCTTGGCACGGCCGAGTTTATTGGTCTTGCCAGTGTACTTTGCGGCCGAGGCGCCCGCGCCCACGGTAAGCTGCACGCTTTTGCCGGGCGCTGCGTATACGTAGGCCACATTGCCCAGTAGGCTGTGAACGTCGGTGCTGTCGACCTCGATGCGCGATCCGCTAATCTCGAGTGTGGTGCTTCCCAGCGGCAATGTCACCTCGCCCAGCGTAATAAGCGGCGAGATGGCATAGATGCCCGCGGCCTTAGGCTTAAAGCGCACAAACACATCGGCGCCCGCACTCTTCTTCATATCGAGAACGAGGTTGTCGCCCTCCCAAGTTGTGCCAGCCCACATGGCATCGGAGCTGGCGCCGGCTTCGCGAGCGCCTGCTGACACATCCTCGACGGCATCCTTGGCCAGCGGAATCTCAATCTTGGCAGCCTGGCTGTCCTTGAGCTCGTAATGAATGCGCAGCTCGGTCTCCACGCCAACGACCGCGGACGAATCAGCGATAACCGAGCCCGCCGTCAGCCCACGCTCGGCACGATACGTCTCCACGTCAAACGTGGGGACGTCGAGCGTCACGTCGAGCTGTTTGCCGTCCTCAATCTTCACCTGCTTTTGCGCGATATGCTTACCCACGGTCAGCCCTAGGCGGCTAAACGTGGAATAGCTCGTCGCTTGGATGTCGTAGCTCGTCTTGTTAAAGGCGACGATGGTGTACGAACCGGCCTTAAGGCGCGGCGTCTCGGCCTTCATGATAGGCGTGGTGCCATCGTCTTCATAACCCATCAAATAGGTGACGCCGTCGGCGACTAGCTTGCCGTCGGACGCACGGAACACCAGCACGCGGTTGGCTCCCTGGTAGTCGCCCTTGGTCGTGACCGTCGCCGTGCCCCAAGGCTTCAAGTCGATATCGGCCTTGCCGGCCGAAGGCTTCACCGTCGCCGTCGCCCCACCCAGCTTGAGGCTGTCTTTGGGCTTGAGCGTTATCTCCAGATCCTGGTCCGCGTCGGCAATGGCCTGCGACACCACGAGTGCTGTGCCTTGGATACGGAAGTCGTTTTCCTTGTCGCCCTTGGCAGGTTTGAGCGTCTTGCCGCCGCTCTTCACCGTCAGATCGATGTTATCGAGACTATCGAGCTCAATGCGTTCGGTCTTATCCTGGCCTGCGACCGGTTCGAGATAGGCCACGTTGAGCTCAATCGCGCGCGAGGCCGGAATCTTGGTAAAGTCCTCCGCCTTAATCTCTCCGATATTCCATGTGCCCGTCATCTGGTCGCCCGGGCGCGCCAGCACCATGTCATAGTAACCGCTGAGCGAAATGCGCAGGGTGGTTGCTGTCTTGGAGAGAGCGTCCGCTGTAAAGCTGCCGTCATCGCCAACCGCCAGCGGCGTGGACTGCCCCGCCTGCACGAGTGTGGCCGTCGCGCTCTGGGGAAGTTTGCCCGTCACCTGGGCCGCCTCGCCCATCCACTCAAACGTGTAGGCAGGCTTCGAGGAATCGACGGAGTCCTTGCGATCGGCCACGGCATCGGCAAGCTTTTTGACCATCGAGGGGTTGCCAGCCGAATCGGTCGCATAGGCATAGATGGTCTGGCCTTCACTAAAGGGAATCGCATACGTTACGCCATCGATTGTCACGCGCTCATTATAGTCGCCCGGATATCCCGCCTCACCAAACTGAAGATCGGGGTTCATCACGCGCAGGGCAACGGCATTATGGTTCGTCTCGTTTCCGTATCTCGTGTTCTCAAAAGCTCCCCACTCTATCATTTCCACGCTTTTGGGTAGCACAATCTCTTTGCCGGCAATCGCAGGATCAAGAGAGGC
>URUW01000103.1 GCA_900551205.1 uncultured Collinsella sp.
TTTCCTCCGCGCGCAGTTTCGCAGCAAAGCGAGAATGTTTGAGCACGGAGGAATTACCCCGACGCCCCGGGGCACCCTCCGTCAGTAACCGTTCCTACTCCAGCTCAAACGCTCCCGTGTACAGCTGGTAGTAGTACCCGCGCTTGGCAATCAGCTCGTCGTGGTTGCCGCGCTCGATGATGCGGCCGTGATCCAGACAGATGATCGCGTCGGAGTTGCGCACGGTGGAAAGGCGGTGCGCGATGACAAACGTCGTGCGGCCCTCCATGAGCTTATCCATGCCCGCCTGCACGATGGCTTCGGTGCGGGTGTCGATGGAGCTCGTGGCTTCGTCCAGAATCATTGCCGGCGGATCGGCGACGGCGGCGCGCGCGATCGAAATCAGCTGGCGCTGGCCCTGCGACAGCTGGGCGCCGTTGCCGGTGAGCATGGTGTCATAGCCGTCGGGGAGGCGGGTGATAAAGTCGTCCGCGCCCGCGAGCTTTGCCGCCGCGATGCACTCCTCGTCGGTGGCATCCAGGTTGCCGTAGCGGATGTTATCCATCACGGTGCCGGTGAACAGGTTCACGTCCTGCAGCACGACGCCCAGCGAGCGGCGCAGATCGGCCTTGCGGATCTTATTGACGTTGATGCCGTCGTAGCGAATCTTGCCGTCGGCAATGTCATAGAAGCGGTTGATGAGGTTGGTGATGGTCGTCTTGCCGGCACCGGTGGCGCCGACAAACGCGACTTTCTGGCCCGGCTTGGCAAACACGGACACGCCGTGCAGCACCTCGTGGTCGGGCGTGTAGCCAAAGTCCACGTTGTCCATGACCAGGTCACCGCGCAGCGGCACGTACTCGATCTCGCCGGTTGCGCGGTGCGGATGTTTCCATGCCCACATGCCGGTGTGGTGGTCGGCCTCCTCGAACTCCCAAGTCTCGGGGTTCACCTGCGCGTTGACGAGCGTCACGTAGCCTTCGTCGGCCTCGGGCTCCTCATCGATGAGCTCAAAGATGCGGTCGGCGCCGGCCAGACCCATGACCACGGCGTTGATCTGCTGCGAGATCTGGCCGATCTGTCCGCAGAACTGCTTGGTCATGTTGAGGAACGGCACCACGACGGCGATGGACAGCGCCATGCCCGAGATGCTCAGGTTGGGCACGCCCAGCGCCAGGAAAATGCCGCCGGCGAGCGCCACCAGCACGTAGAGCAGGTTGCCCAGGTTCATAAGGATGGGCATGAGGATGTTGGCGTACATGTTGGCCTTCTGCGAGACCTCGAAGAGCTTTTCGTTGCGCTCGTCAAAATCGGCCTCGGCGGCAGACTCGTGGCAGAACGCCTTGACGACCTTCTGGCCGTTCATGACCTCCTCGATATGGCCCTCGACCACGCCGAGCTCGGTCTGCTGCGCAATGAAGAAGCGCGCGGAGTTGGAGCCGAGCAGCTTGGTCATAAAGGTCATAAAGGCGACGCCGGCGATGATGACCAGGCACATCCACACGCTGTAGTACAGCATGATAAAGAACACCGTGACGATGATGATGATCGTCATGAGCAGGTTGGGCAGCGACTGACTGATCATCTGGCGCAGCGTATCGATGTCGTTGGTGTAGTGGCTCATGATATCGCCGCGCTGGTGCGTGTCGAAGTAGCGGATCGGCAGGTCCTGCATGCGGTTGAACATCATCTCGCGCAGCTTCTCGAGCGAGCCCTGCGTGACGATAGCCATGGCGCGGTTCCAGAAGAGTGAGGACAGGACACCGACGCCGTAGATGCAGGCGAGGGTGGTCACGAGCTGCAGAATCTTGGGCTGTGCGGCTTCCCAATCGCCCGACTGCCACGATTCGCTAATAATCTGCAGGGCGCTCTGCAGGAAGGTCGCGCCGATGGAGTTGATGATGGCGCAGAGCACCACGCCGGCGACGACAAGGGGCAAAAGCACGGGATAGAAGCCAAAGAGCGTCTTGATGAGGCGCGACATGGTGCCGCCCTTACGGTTGAGCGCGCGCTCGGCGGTCGTTGCCTTACTCATGTGCCTCGCCTCCTTCCTGGGTCTGAGCTTGCGTTGCGGTCATGTCGGTGTTGTCTGCCGCCGTGTTCGCGTCGCCAGAGACGTCGTCGGCGTCTTGCGTACCTTCGGCAGACATCTTGTTTTGCGAGGTAAAGGTCTCGCGGTAGATTTCGCTCGTCTTAAGCAGCTCGTCATGGTTGCCGATCTGCGCGATTCGGCCGCCCTCCATGACGATGATGCGGTCTGCGTCCTGTACGGAGCTGATGCGCTGGGCGATGATGAGCTTGGTCGTGTTGGGCAGATAGCTTGCCAACCCTGCGCGGATCTTGGCGTCGGTCTTGGTGTCGACGGCGCTGGTGGAGTCGTCCAAGATCAAGATCTTGGGGCGACGCAGCAGGGCGCGTGCAATGCACAGGCGCTGCTTCTGACCGCCCGAAACATTAGAGCCGCCCTGTTCGATCCAGGTGTCGTAGCCCTTGGGGAAGCCGTCGACAAACTCATCGGCGCAGGCCAGATGTGCCGCCTCGCGGACTTCCTCGTCGGTGGCGTTCGGGTCGCCCCAACGCAGATTCTCGGCGATGGTGCCGCTAAACAGCACGTTTTTCTGCAGCACCATGGCGACCTGGTGGCGCAGTGCGTCCAGGTCGTAGTCGCGCACGTCCATGCCGCCCACGCGCACGGTGCCTTCGGTGGCGTCGTACAGGCGGGCGATGAGGTTGACGAGCGTGGACTTGGCCGAGCCGGTGCCGCCGATGATGCCGATGGTCTCGCCGCTCGTAATGTGCAGGTCGATATCGTCGAGCGCCTGGCGTTTCGCATGCGCGGAATACTTAAAGCTCACGTGGTCAAAGTCGATGGAACCGTCGGCAACCTCGAGCACGGGCTCGGCGGGATTGGCGATCGTGGGCTCGGCGGCCAGCACCTCGGCAATGCGGTGTGCCGATTCGTCGGCCATGGTCACCATGACAAAGATCATCGACAGCTGCATCAGGCTCATGAGAATCTGGAAACCATAGGTAAAGGTCGAGGAGAGCTGGCCCACGTCGAACAGCGTGCCCTGGCTCGTGATGATGAGCTTGGAGCCCAGGTAGATGATGACGACAAACGCGCCGTTGACGCAGATGTTCATCATGGGGTTGTTAAAGGCGAGCAGCTTCTCGGCGCGGGTGAAGTCCATCTGGACATCGCGCGCGGCGGCCGCGAACTTCTCCTTCTCAAAGTCTTCGCGTACGTAGCTCTTAACCACGCGCATGCCGGTGACGTTTTCCTCGACGGACTCGTTAAGGGCATCGTACTTGTGGAACACGCGCGAGAAGATGGGGCGCACCTTAAAGATGATAAAGAACAGTCCAAAGCCCAGCAGCGGAATGATGACCAGGTAGACCATGGCGACGCTGCCGCCCATGATAAACGCCATGGTAAAGGCGAAGACCAATACCAGCGGCGCGCGCACGGCGATACGGATGATCATCATAAAGGCCTGCTGAACGTTGTTGATGTCGGTGGTCAGGCGCGTGACGAGCGATGAGCTCGAGAACTCATCGATGTTGGCAAAGCTGAACGTCTGGATCTTGTAGAACAGGTCGTGACGCAGGTTCTTGGCGAAGCCGCAGCTCGCATGGCTGCAGGTGACGCCTGCCGCGGCGCCAAAAGCAAGCGATGTCAGCGCGATGAGCACCAAAAGGCCCGCGGTGGGAAGCATCTCGGCTACGGTGGCGCCGTCTTTGATGGCGTCGATCAGGTTGGCGGTGATAAATGGAATCAGCATCTCGCAGAGCACCTCGCCAAGCACGAGCAGCGGCGTGGCAACGGTGACTTTCATATAGCCGCGGATGCTTCCCATGAGGGTTTTAATCATCCAGTTCCTCCCAGGTTACACGGATTTTCTCGAGCATTTCGGCGAGCTGCTCGCGCTCGTCGTGGGTGAGGGCACTAAAGGCTTGCTCTCTAAAGCGAATGCGGGCCGCCTGGTCGATGCGGGCGTTTTCCCGGCCGGTTTCGGTCAGGCGAATGGTGAGCTGCCGTCGATCCTTGGGGTTACGGCTGCGCTCGATGAGGCCGTTGAGCTCGAGCTTGGACAGGATCTCGGAAAGCGACCCCGGCTTGAGGTCAAAGTGCATGCCGAGTTCCTGCTGCGACATCTCGCCGCCGGGTTGCTTGGCCAGCAGGCAGATGATGGGCGCCTTGCCGGACACGCCTCCGCCATGAAAATGCATGTAATGGCCGCAAAAGCCCAGGCCGCTCAGGATGCGCTTGGCGAGTTTGTCTTCGGCGCTGACCGCTTCGGGTATGTCTACCGGTTGCGACGGGTCACCGCCGGGCTCATGCGGAAGGACGAGTGGTTCAACACACATATCTAAGCTTCGCTCCTTTCTTTAGTTAGGTAGTTGAATTGTTTTGTGCCTAACCAATTTAGGAGCACGGTAAATAAATGTCAAGGTACCAAACTTATTATGTTCGAGCGGCACTTAGGGACGTTCCTTATGTGCCGGCATTTGGGGACACTCCTTGTGTCGACTAGTCATTTAAGAACGTCCCCAACGACTAACTTCCTCCTTCCCGTAACCTTTCCGCAACAATTCGTCCTCTGCGGTGCCAGCGCCCGTTCACAACGTCCCCTGCGCTACACTTAGTCGCACTGTGGCGCTGCCGCGCCGCGCCCGAAACAAGGGAGACCCTCATGAAGAATACTCAGCTGCTGCTGATTAACGATATGTGCGGCTACGGCAAGGTCGCGCTTTCCGCCATGCTGCCGGTGCTGTCGCACATGGGTTACCGTATCCACAATCTGCCGACGGCACTTGTGTCCGACACGCTCAACTACCCCAAGTTCTACATCCACGACACCACCGAGTACGTGCGTCAAAGCCTCGCTATCTGGGAGGAGCTCGGCTTTGAGTTCGACGCCATCTCGACCGGCTTTATCGTGACCGAGGAAGAGACGCGCATCATCTCGGACTTTTGCCACCGCCGTGCGCAAAAGGGCACCAAGGTGTTCGTCGATCCCATCATGGGTGACAACGGCAAGCTCTATGCCGGCGTGCCCGAGTCCACGATTGGCCTCATGCGGCACCTGCTGGAGTGCGCAGACTACGCGGTGCCCAACTACACCGAGGCCTGTCTGCTCGCCGATACGCCTATTGCAGAGCAGATCACGCCCGATGAGGCCCGCGCCCTTGTGGACGCCGTGCGCGAGTTGGGTGCCAAGTCGGTGGTCATTACGAGCGCCGTGGTCAATGGCACGAACGCGGTTATCGGTTACGACCATGTGGCGGGGAAGTACTTCACGATTCCATTTGAGCTCATTCCGGTCTATTTCCCGGGCACGGGCGACACGTTTTCGGCGGTGCTCGTCGGCCGCGTTATGGCAGGTTGGAGTCTGCAGCGCGCGACGGCCGATGCCATGCGCGTGGTGGCGGAGCTTATCGAGCGCAATGCCGACCAAGAGGACAAGTCGGCCGGCCTGCCCATCGAGGCCTGCCTGGATGTGATTGACCATGAGTAACGCTGGCGAGGGCGGCGTCAAGCCTGCGGGCGAGAACAAGCCGCTCGGCGCGCCGCGTGGCAAGCGTCCGCGTATCCGCGTGAGCTGCGTGGACCAGCTGGGTGCGTGTCGCTGCCACCATGGTCACAAGCCGGGCGACGTCTTTGACTTCGACCGAGACCGCGGCAAGATGTGCGCCATGGCCTGCCATGTGGGCTTTCCCTATATTGATATCCTGCGCTATGGCGGAACCGTGCCTGGCAACGAGCCTGGTACGGCAAAGTTCTGCTGCCCCGAGGTCGACACCCTCAACGTCTGGCTTGCCGAGATCGTCGACGAGTAGCCGAGCGAGGATTTTCTCCCATTGAAACGTCGAGCGAGGATTTTCTCCCGTTTTGGGCGCGATTGAACGCTCAAAGTGAGAGAAAATCCATGCTCGATTTGTATATGGAAATCATGAGCTCGCTTATGCTTAGGCGCTCTCGTCTATATTCTGTACGCGAGTAAGGTCAAATTTCTGCATTTCATTCGATTTCAGTACTAAAAATCTCTGCATTTCATCGATAATAGTTGATATAAATTTCTGCATTTCTTTTATCGTGTCGAGGGGAGAGCTTATGTTGCGCAGGAAAATCGCAGATGAGCTTGATCGTTGGCAGAGATCCATCGAACGAAAGGCGCTGTTCGTCACGGGTTCTCGCCAAATCGGCAAGAGCTACTCGATTCGCGAATTCGGTAAGTCAAACTATGCAGCCTATATCGAGCTCAATCTCGCGGAAAACCGCCAGGCAAGGGACGCTCTGCTCGAGGCGCGAGATGCCGATGATTTCATTAGCAGGGTGACGCTTCTTTCGGGAAAGCCGATTGCCCCGGGCGAGACCCTCGTGTTTATCGATGAGGTGCAGGAGGCACCGGACATCATGACGATGGCCAAGTTCCTTGTCGAGGACG
>URUW01000104.1 GCA_900551205.1 uncultured Collinsella sp.
GTATACGGGTGCATCATCGACGTCTTCAATACAGAAAATATCAGTGCGGAATGTTCTGAAAACCAAGCCCGGCCCCCGCCTGCGTTGACGTTGCTGTGATCCTGGCCGGGCGCTTCCGGCAGCACGCCGGGTCGGTGGCGATGGGGGCGTGGGTCCCGTCTTGCCTTGCGCGTAACTGGCTGAATTGATTTTGATTGGAGCTGTTCCTATGTCCCAGAATTTGACTCGGGTGATTGTTACCACTGATATGGAAGTCGATGATATGAACTCGCTCATTCATTTGGCTCTGTATCTTAATGTGCTTGATGTTCAGGCTGTGGCGTATACGGCTTCGCAGTATCACTTTCTTGGGGATGGGGTTCATACGCTGGGCGAGGTGAATTCGCATTGGCGGACCAAAGGGCGTCGCTCTTACGAGTGGGCTGTTGTGCCTCATGAGCCTGATCCGCTGGCCGGGGTGCTTTGTGAGTATCGTCCGTTTCCCGAACATTGGATCGAAAGCCTCTGGAGTAATGAATATGCCCAGGCTTGGCCGCAGCTGCAGGCAAATGCGGCCGCTGCCGGTGAGCCGCCGTTTCCCACGCCTGCCCAGATGGTCGAGCGCACCTTTGTGGGAAATGTTACCTTTGAGGGTGATGTGACTGAGGAAACTGAGGGGTCCCGCGTAATTGCGCAGGCGATTTTGGATGATGATCCGTGTACGTTATGGCTGCTCAGCTGGGGTGGCATGAACACCATCGTTCGCGCCCTCATGAGCATTGCCGAGCGCTATCGCGCCACGCCCGAATGGCCTGCTGTGCAGCAGCGGGTCTATCAGAAGGTGCGCGTGATGGGCGTCGCGGACGGCGTAGGGCAGGACAACTCATGGCTCGACCATGGGCGTGAGCTCTTTCCCGAGCTCGTCTTTTGGCGTGTGCCCTATGTGTATGGAAACTATTTCGACGCCAAGATGGCTCAGCCCGATACGCTGCCGCTGTTTAAGGCTCCATGGCCCGAGCAGAATCTCACGCAGGGCAACGGCCCCCTCATGGCACGCTATATGCTCTACGGCGATGGCAGGGTCTACGAAAACGAGCCCGAGCGCTTTCAGTTTGGCAAGCATGCCCGTCTGGATTGGGGCCTAGAAGGCATGCCCGCGGTGCAGTTTGAGCGCGGCGATTTTATGGCCGAAGGCGACAGCATGACCTATATTCCGCTGCTTCCGTTTGGCCTGCGCGGTATCGACGACCGCGACTTCGATACGCTGCTGGGCCGCATGTTTCTTGATGGACACCCCGATGCGAACGCGCCCACCGGTTTTGCCGCCCTCGGCACGCCCCCAGACGACAATCTCAATCCCTATCTGCGTGCCTATCAGGAAGACTTTGCCGCCCGCGCGCAATGGTGCGCCCATGATCCGGCAGCCTGCTCGCATCCGGCGCATGTTGTCGAGGTCACTGCCGACCGCAGCGCCGCAGCCGGCGAGCGCGTCAACCTTACAGCGTCCATCGTCGACCCCGATGGCAAGGGCTTCGATGCGCATTGGGATGTCGCCGTGGATCCATCGAGCTATGCGGGCATCCAGGATCTGTCGCTGTGGCAGGAATGCACGGTAGACACCGCTTTCATCGTGCCCGCCGACGCGCGGCCCGGCGACCGCCTTGTGCTCACCCTTACCGTGCAGACGCGCGCCGAGCGCCCCTGCAGCCGCTACGCCCAGGTCGCCGTAACCGTGGCATAGCAAGGGCGACGCCCACATTCGGCAGCCGCCGCATTCGACAAAGAGTGTCCCCAAGTGCCAAACGAGCGGGGATTTTTGGACACCCAAACAACGAGAGTGGACAATCTCCCACTTTGAGCCCACAAGCAGGCCAAAAATGGGAGATTATCCACTCTCATTCTGCGGGTACTCATTGGGGACGTACTTAAATGAGTAGTTTCACTCATTTAAGTGCGTCCCCAATGAGTAGGAAAAATGGGCCATGTGTCCCAGTTGCGGAGACTCCTTGAGCCGTCTGGGTATCGCGAAGGATCGCGCACTCCCCCATCATCAAAAGTGACACACGCTACCAGTTGATGGGAGGCAGCCATGGGCTTCTTTGACAAGATGTTCGAGAAGAAAGAGTGCGCGATTTGCGGTACCGAGCTGGGACTTCTAGGTAAGACAAAAATCAATGAAGGCTACCTGTGCAAAGAGTGCGCCGGCAAGCTCTCCCCCTACTTTCACGGCTATCGCTCCAGCACCGCGGACGATATCCGCGAGCAGCTCGCCTACCGCGAGGCCAATGCCGAGCGCCTGGCGTCGTTCAACCCCACGCGCACGCTTTCTGCCGGGCGCACCAACATCATGCTCGACGAGGACGCGGGCCTGCTGATCATTACCTCGCAGAGCCGCTGGCGCGACGCCAATCCCGACATCATCGAGTTCTCGCAGGTACTCGGCTGCGATATGGATATCGACGAGCATCGCACCGAAATCTATCGCGAGACCGAGGACGGCGAGCGCGAGAGCTACAACCCGCCGCGCTACGACCTGGATTACGACTTTAATCTGACCATCCACGTCAACACGCCGTACTTTACCGAGATCAACCTGCGCGTGAACGACTCCACCATCGATCAGCGCGGCTCCATCGAATACCGCGAGGCCAAGCGCCAGGCAACCGAGGTCCGCGACGCGCTGGTGCAGCTGCGCCAGGAGACGCGCGACAGCGTCGTGGCCGCCAAGGCCCCCAAGACCGCGGTGACCTGCCCCTTCTGCGGAGCCACCACCATTCCCGATGCCAGTGGGCGCTGCGAATACTGCGGCGGCGCCATCGGCGCATAGCCTCCGGCACGGAAAGGACCGATCATGGCCTTCGAGAGCGTCAACTATCAGTGCCCCGCGTGTGGCGGCCCCCTTCACTTTGCCAGTGCCGAGCAAAAGCTCGTCTGCGACTACTGCGATTCGCGTTTTGAAGTCGAAGAAGTCGAGGCCCTCTATCGCGAGCGCCAGGACAAGGCAGATGCCAAAGCCGATGCGGCAGCCGCAACGCCCAAGCCCGTCGCCGACGACGCGGTGCAGGAGCTCGCCCAAAACGCCGGCTACATCTGCTCGTCGTGCGGCGCCGAGCTCGTGTCCGACGGCACCGTCGCCGTCACCACCTGCCCGTACTGCGGCAACTCTGCCGTGGCGCCCGGCCAGCTCTCGGGCGACTTCTCGCCCGACCTGGTGATTCCGTTTAAGCTCGGGCGCGACGACGTCACGGCCGCACTCAAGGAACACTACAAGGGCAAAATCTTGCTGCCCAAGAGCTTTGTCACCGGCAACCACATCGACGAGGTCCAAGGTGTCTACGTGCCGTTTTGGCTCTACGGCGCCCGCGTTGACGGCGAAGTGTACTTTGACGCGACCAACGAGACCGTGACCGAGGAATCCGATCGCACCGTCACGACCACCGACCACTACGATGCCTATCGCAAGGGCAATATCTCGTTTAAGCGCGTGCCCGTCGACGGATCGTCCAAGATGCCCGACGGCCACATGGACGCCATCGAGCCGTTTGACTACGACGCGTTGCGCCCGTTCTCGGTCGCCTATATGCCCGGCTACATCGCCAACCGTTACGATGAGGATTGCGAGACGTGCAAGGCGCGCGCCGAGCGCCGCATGGAGGAGAGCACGATCTCGGCCCTGCGCGAGACCGTCGTCGACGAATATGACGATGCCACGGTCGAAAGCAAGCAGCTCGACTACACCTGGGAAGACAGCGACTACGCCCTGTTCCCCGTCTGGATGCTCTCCACCTCGTGGAACGGCAAGAGCTACCTGTTTGCCATGAACGGCCAGACCGGCCGCTTGGTCGGCGAGCTCCCCTGCTCCAAGCCCAAGCTCGCCATCGCCTCGGTGCTGTTCTTTGTGATCGGATTTGTCCTCTCCCAGGTTCTCTTTATGGGAGAATACGCCTTCGATCCAGATTACCTCACCTTCGATGTCGAGGGCATTCTCATCAACATCATCGCGCCGCTGATCATCGTGATTATCGGAGACGTGCTACTGGTAGGCCAGCTCAAGACGGCCAACGAGGCCGCCCACGCCGACGAGTACTGCGGCGAGCTCGACCTGACCGAGAAGCACGACACCTTCAGCCACACCGAGACCACCGTTGTCATGAAAGACGACAAGGACGACTAAGCAATCCGACCAATACCACCCGGCCTTTGACGAGAAAGGAAGATCACCATGGGACTCTTGAAAGCTGGATTGGGAGCTGCCGGCGGCGTCATGGCCGACCAGTGGAAGGAATTTATCTATTGCGAATCGATGCCTGCTGACGTCTTGGCCTGCAAGGGCAGCAAACGCACCGGTGGCCGCAGCTCCAACACGCGCGGCGAGGACAACGTCATCTCCAACGGCTCGGTCATCGCCGTCAACGACGGCCAGGGCATGCTCGTGGTGCAAAACGGCAAGATCATCGAAGTCGCGCTGGAGCCTGGTGAGTTCGTCTTCGATACCGGCAGCGAGCCGAGCGTCTTTAGCGGCAACCTGGGCGATTCCATCAAGGAGACCTTCGCCAATATCGGCAGCCGCTTTACCTTTGGCGGCGACGCGGGCAAGGACCAGCGCGTCTACTTCATCAACACCAAGGAGATCATCGGCAACAAGTACGGCACCGCCTCGCCCGTGCCCTTCCGCGTGGTCGATAACAACATTGGCCTGGACGTTGACATCTCCGTGCGCTGCAACGGCGAGTACTCGTACCGCATCACCAACCCGCTGCTGTTCTACACCAACGTATGCGGCAACGTGACCGATAGCTACACGCGCGACAAGATCGACAGCCAGCTTAAGTCCGAGCTGCTCACCGCCCTGCAGCCCGCCTTTGCCAAGATCTCGGAGATGGGCATCCGTTACAGCGCCATCCCCGGCCACACCACCGAGCTCGCCCGCGCGCTCAACGAGGTCCTCTCTGCCGACTGGCGTGACCTGCGCGGTGTCGAGATCGTGAGCTTTGGCGTCAACTCCATCGCTGCCTCGCAAGAGGACGAGCAGATGATCAAGGACCTGCAGAAAGCCGCCGTCATGCGCGATCCCACTATGGCGGCAGCCAACATTGCCAGCGCCCAGAGCGACGCAATGCGCGCGGCAGCCGCCAATCCCAACGGCGCGATGGCAGGCTTTATGGGCATGGGCATGGCAGGTGGCATGGGCGGCATGAACGCCAGCCAGCTGTTCGCCGCCGGCCAGGCACAGCAGCAGGCCGCCCCGCAGCCGGCTCCGGCACCCGCTCCCGCACCGGCTCCTGCCGCTGCCCCCGCGGCCGGCACATGGACCTGCAGCTGCGGCGCCACCAACACCGGCAAGTTCTGCTCCGAGTGCGGCAGTCCCGCACCCGCCCCGGCACCGGTCAAGTGGTTCTGCCCCAACTGCGGCAGCGAAAACGGCGGCAAGTTCTGCAGCAACTGCGGAACGCCCAGGCCCTAGCCCCTCTATCTGGTAATTGGCGGGGGATCCGCCACCCCCGCATTTGCTTCTATGGGTTTTTATACAAGAAGGAGGACACCATGAAGACAACGTTCAAAAAGTCCGTACTCGCATTTTTGACATGCGTCCTGGCGCTCGCCTTTGCCCTCACGGGCTGCAGCGGCGGCAAAGACCCCAAGGCCAACTTTGTCGGCAGCTGGAAGCTCTCGGGTGGAACCACGGAGGGCGAAGAGCTGACCGATGAGTATATGGATATGTTCGAGGAATGGGGCATCAGCTGCATCTTGGTCCTGGACGAAGACGGCACGGGCAGCCTCGATTTGTTCTCCGAAGTTTCCGACCTAAAGTGGGAGGCCAAGGACGCCACCACCGCAACCGTCACCGCCGAAGATGAATCGCACGATCTGAAGCTCAAGGACGACAAGCTCGTCCTGGAGGTGGACGGCGACAAGTTTATCTTCACCAAGTCCGACAAGGACCTGTCCGGTACGGTGAAGAAGGATCGCGAGGCGGCCGAGAAGGAAGATGAGATCGATGAGGCCGTCGAAGACGACGATGTCCAGAGCGTCGAAATCTCCCCCGCCGTCACCGTCGCCGATGACGATCTGTGCACCATCACCATCACCGAGAAGTTCAAGGACGACTGGGGCGACATCGGCTTTGTCGTCAACATCACCAACAAGAGCGACAAGGACCTGACCTTCTACGCTCCTTCCGGCAAGACCAACGTCAACGGCACCATGAAGGAACCCTGGTTCTCGGCTCACCTGATGCCCGGCACCAACGCCACCGAGGAATTCACGTTCTCGAACGGCGAGCTTGACAGCCTTGACAGCCTGGTCAATACGACCATCGGCATCGACGCCTACCTGACTGATTCCTACGAGGACGTCGCCTCCTACAGCGCAACCATCGCGTAACGGCGGACACCGATAGCCGCGGATTGGCGGACACATCCGCGCACATGTCAGGCG
>URUW01000105.1 GCA_900551205.1 uncultured Collinsella sp.
CACCGGGCCGTCTTCGTCGCCCGCCTGCAGCAGGCCCATAACCTGATAGCGCGTCACGCCCATGTCGGCATAGTCATACACCGAGTACGTGTTGATCTCGGCCCAACTATGGTCCGTGTTCTCGGAGCTGTTGCCGCGCGAGACCGTCAGGTACATGGTCACAATGTCCGAGTCGTCGTAGACCTCGTACAGCTCATCTTTATCGCGCAAATGCTTGGACTGGTCGGAGGCCTCGGCCTTTTTAATCTTGTCCTGCTTTTTTACCTTATTTGTCGAGGATTCGTCCTGAGATGAGCAGCCCGAAAGCAGCAGCGCGCCGGCAGCCGCCTCGATCAGACAGCGGCGAGACATCAACTTATCGATCATCAGAACCTCCCCAATGGTTGCGATACACGCGAACTACTGCGCGCTGAAACGCGCCGTGCGGCACGCCCTTGCAGCGGCACTCCTCATAGCGCTGCTCGGCACGGTCGAGCAAGCGGCCCAACTCCGTAAAGCGACCCGTTTTGTCGGTCGCCACCATGGGCTGCTGACTCAGGATACGATACGGTAAGTTGGCAGTATAGGTATCGAGCCGCAGCAGGGCCACGATAAAAAACACGCCCGCACCCAACAAAAAGCCAAAGCCGTAAAACTGCTGCGGCAAAAGCAACGACACGGCGGTCGCCAGCCCGGCCACACCGGCAAACAGGCCCGAGGCCAGAACGGCTCCCTTGTAGTCGGTAAAGTACAGCAAGATAAGCAGGATCGTGTTGCCCACGGCATACAGGCCATAGCCTACGCATAACGTGCGAAAATACCCGTGCATAAGGTTGTTAAAGCCCAGCGGCAGGGCCGAGAGTACCGTGGTCTCGAGCGAAATGACAGCCGCAGTCACAAACAGCTGCTTGAGCGCGCAAAAGCGTAGTTCGCTATTAAGCGTAGAGAGCATCTCCTCCTCGGCCACCACAATGTCGCCTACCACGCCGCCGTCATTGAACAGACTGTAGTAGTCGCGGTAGCGCGGATAAAAGTTGACCTCGACCGAGACCACGAAGTTAACGGTCGTGGCAAGGATGGTCAAAAACGCGATGAGCGCCGGCACATCGTGGTAGGGCGCGCCATAAAACAAGCCCTTGACCTGCACGCCAATGGGACCGGCCCAAATAATCACCAGGTGCGCAAAGAGCCCTAGGTTGGTAAACAGGCCCGTGAGCGCCAGCGGCATAAACTGATCGAGCCATTGCAAAAAGAGCCAGGGGCTGCGGTCACTCTGCGGAAAATACCGGTAAAGCAGCACCACGTCCCAGACGAGCATGACGCCGTAGCCCAAAGCAACTGATGCCAACAGGCCCTCGACCGGCGGCAGCCCCAGTGCCAGCGCGGCCAGGGCGCACAGGCACGCCACGCCAATGGCGGCCGCAAAGCTGCACAGGATGCCGCGGTAGTCTTTGATGGCCGTGAGATAGCTCATGCCGTTCCAGTTGACGATCATAATGTTGAACAGCCACAGGCATAGCAGCCCCTGCAGCAGCGTGGCGCCCGAGAACAGCAAAAAAACGCCGTAGAGCACCGTGCCCGCAACGAGCATGACAGCATTGGAGCCCCAAAACGACGGCAGTATCTCATCCTCGCGCTCGGCAAACAACATATCAGCCAAAAAGCGCGTGACCGGCATGGAGAAAAAGCTCGTGAGCGTAAGCGAGGCCAGCAGTGTGTAGGTCACCATGCACACCAGCAGATCCTGGTTGGCACGGCCCACACCCCACAGACCGCACAGCACCAAAATACCCACCTGCAGCAGCACACCCAGCAGCATGGGGCCCGTGCATACGATGCCGGCGTAGCCGTAAGCGCGCATCGTGGCAAACAGGCCCTTGCGCCTAAACAGGCGCTTGAGCTCAAAACCAATTCCGGCCACCGGCTACTCCCCCTCTCTGGGCAGGTTAAACGCACACGCCGTCTCGTCGTACAGCGCGCGATAGTTGGCGAGCATCTGCTCGTGCAAAAAGTACGTGGCAACGCGACGCTGCCCGCGCTCCCCCATCTCAATGCGACGGGCGCGGCTCACGCACATGCGCTCCATGGCATCGGCCAAGCCCTTGCGATACATGGGCGGCGTCACAAAACCCGCCACGCCAAAGTCGTCGCCCGGGGCGCCTTCGAGCAGCTCGCGACAGCAGCCCACCTCTGTCGTCACGCAGGGACGGCGCGCTGCAAGCGACTCCAGCACGCTGAGCGGCTGGCCCTCGGAGATGCTCGTCAAAATGGTAAAGTCGAGCTTTTCCATGTACTCGACCACGTTGACGCGGCCGGTAAAGATCAGGTCGCGCACGCCCAGGGTATCGACCAGCGCGTGGCACTCAGCGCCGTACTCCTCGTCGTCCACGCCGCCCATAATGTGCAGGCGCACCTTGGGCAGGCGCTCGTGCAGCTCAAAGAACGCATAGATCATGGTCTTGACGTCCTTGATGGGCGCCAGGCGCACCACCGCGCCAATGTCCACCCAGCCGTCATCGGGCTTTAAGGGAATGTCCTTAAAGCGGTCGAACTGGATGCCGTTGGGAATGACCAGGCATTTACCCGCATCGCAGCCCATATCGATCTGCGTCTTGCGGGCGTTATGGAACAAACTCGTCACGCGGAAGGCGCGGCGGTAGATCTCCTCCGAAAGCAGGTAGAAAAAGCGAATCCAGCGATCCTTAAACGACGGCACCACCCAGTCAGCGCGAATGATCTCTTCCTCGCGCTCGCGGGTATAGATGCCATGCTCGGTCAGCAGCACCGGCGCATGGTGAACGCTTGAGCCCAGGCAGGCGAGCAGGCCACCGTAGCCGGTCGAGATGGCATGGTACACATCGGCCACCGGCACCTCGCTGCCCAACAGGTAGAGCACGGGAAGCAACATGGAGCGCATGGTGTGGAATGCATCGGCAAAGGGCGTGTAGGGGTACTCGGCCAGGCACACGTCGCGGAAGATGTCCATAAACGTTCGGCTCTGCAAAAACGAGAGCGGATGCACGCGACGGCGCTGAAAGATATCGAACAGCACGTCCCAGTCCGGATTGGAGAGCGACACCAGGCGGCGTAGCGCCTCGCGCTCGCGGTCGTTAAAACTGGCTTCATGTTGCTCGCCCGAAAGCCGCAGAGCATCGTCCAGGAACACCTCGTGCACCTCGACCACGTTGCCGGGCAGCTCGTAGACAAACTTGCCGCGGTCGGCAGCATGCGCGCCGATCACCCACAGCACAAACTCGTGCTCGGGCATGGCCTGGATATAGCCATGCATCCAGGTAGATACGCCGCCGTGCACATAGGGGTAGCAACCCTCGAGTACCAAGCAGATTCTCATTTGTCGCCACCCTCCTTGCGTGCAATGGTCACCGTCTTGTCCGTGGCTTTGACCAGGTACAGGTCGCCCGTCAAATGCGTAATCTCGCCACCCGTGACCGTCCCCGGCTCGCCGTTGTTGGCGCGGAACATCAGCCACGCCTCGTCGTGGAAATTGCCTAAGCTGAGCGTCCAGGCATCCGCACTGGTATCCATGCTCACCGTCACGGACGAAAAACGCTGGATAGCGCCCGAGCATTCCGAACCGGTTTGTTTGCGCAGGTCGGGCGCAGCCTTAGTAAGCCAATCCAGGTAGTCGGTCAAGCCGCCCTTGTAGACCTCCCAGCCCTCCTTAGCGCCGCGATCGGGATCCAGTAGGTCGTCCGGATGCATAAAGTGCGTGCTCACGTAGTGCATGTTGAGCTCGGACACCGCGGCCAGACGCATGTAGGAATCGTCGACCATGCCGCCCGAGACAATACGCGGCTGCTCCACAATGCCATCGCTCGCCACGCCAAACTCCTGCACGTACGGCAGGTCGGTGCCATCCTCAAAATACGTACTGGCGATGGTCTTAATGCGCGGAACGTCGGTGCCGATAAGCTTGCGCGCACGGGCCGAAAGGATATTTGACGGCGGCACGTAAACCGAGCCGTGCGCGTTGGGCAACACCTCATCTTGGAAGGCGATAAGCTCGTTGAGCGATGCGACGAGCGTTTCCTTGTTCTTCCAGGTCTTGTAGTCATACAGCGTGCCGTAATCGGTATCCCAGAGCACCAGAGGCTGATGGTTGTAGCCGTGAAAGCCCAGCTCTCCGCCCATCTGCAGCAGCATGCCGCCAAAGTAGCGAAACTGCGTGGTATCGGCCTGGCGCGCAGGCTTGGTCTGGTTGACCGCGTCCTCGTAGTTTTCGATCATCACGCCGGTATAGCGAATGCCGTATTTTTGCGCGAGCTTTTGCAGATCGGGCCACCAGACCTTGGTGTAAAAATCCGCAATGGAAAGGCCGTAGTCACGCTTGATATAAGTACCATCGCCCGAGGGCACGGGGCTAGGAAAGTCGTCCAAATAGAACACGGCGCTGTTGATGACCGGATAGGCCGTGGCATCGCCCAGCAGGCTGATCGCCGCGGCGTAAAAGCCGCGCATGACCTTGTCATAGATACCGATATTGCACACCACGGCGCGACCGCTACCGCAGTCATTCGACCAAATGAGCGGGGCGCCCGCATCGCCGGTCTTAGCCCACACACGAGCCGTCTCGCGCAGCGAAACCGAAAGCGACGAATCAAAGGGGTCCGAGAGCTCGTAGCGCTCTCCCCCGCCCAGCATAAAGTCCTCGCTCGGCACAATGCTCTCGGCTTTTACATAGTCATATCCGGCAGATTCAATGCCAAGCTTGGGAGCAATCACTTGCAGATAGCCCGAGTTATCCGGAGGCATGGCGAGCATAAGCGAACCGCCGGCACTCACCCAACTCATAATGTCGCTCAGGTGCGTACCGAGCCCATCGAGCGACGGCATGAGCAAAATCACGCGATCGTAGGAGGTCAGCGAGGGAATGGCGTCCGCGCCGTCCAGGGCAAGGTCCACGTCGCGGTGCGCGATCTTCATGTCGAGCAGAATCTGGTCGAACTGCTCCTTTACGTCCTCGACGCCAGCTTGATCGGAATCGGTAATGACCAGGCACGTGGGCTTTTGGCCAAATATTGCCGAGGAAGCCGGCAGCGCATCGTTGGCGGCAAGCATCCCCAGCTTATGCTGGCCCGCACTGTACTGCACGCCGGCACGTTCCACCAGCAGCACGGCGGCCATGGCAATAAAGACCGCCCACACCACAAGCAGCCCCATCCAGCGAAAATGGCCCGCACGGTCGCGGATATGCTGTACCACGCTCACCGGGCCTCCTCTCCGTTGCGCCAAAACGCCAGTTCCTCGCGGTTGGCGGCGCTCAAGTATACATGCTGTTTGTCAATCGCATCGATCACGCGGTGGACCTCGTCACCGTCGCGGCGCATCACCGCCAGGCGCAGGCAAAGCATCCAAACCTCCTGCTCCTCGGGCACATCGAGCACCAACTGGTCGATCACGGCCTGCACCTCGTCGATCTGTCCGACATCGGCCAGCGCCGTCGCGTATCGAATGCGAAGCTCAAGGGCATCCTCGCGCTCGCAGCGACGCGCAAGCAGGCGCGCGTACTGTTGGCGCTGAATCTGAGCCACGCGCCCCTCGGCCAGGCCCGAGCCCAAGTATTCACCAAGAAAATCGCAGTATTCGTTGAGGTTTTGCGCGCTCGGGTCCGTCTTAAAGGCACGCTCCAGCTGCTGCAGTTTAAGGTCGGACTCCTTCGAGATCTGCGCCACCGCCGTCGCGGCATAGTGAGCCACCTCAACGTCGTCGTTAAGCTTAGCCGCCTGAAGCTGCGCCAAGTACGCGTCGGGCTCCTCGGTGAGCATGGAGAGCATTAGGCGGCGCCGTTCTGCCGGGTCGTTGACGATGAGCGCCTCCTCGAGCGGAACTACGCCTGCATCGGCATCACGTTCGTGCACTAGGATGCTGCGATGCAGGTCGTCGTTGAAGCGCAGCGACTCCAGCGCAGACTCTTTCAGCCCCTCGCCAAACACCGCGCTGCGGGCCGATAGCAGAACCACCAGCAACGGGCCCCACAGCGGCACCAGCACTATTACAGCCAGCATGTGCCCGCGCACCGGCAGCAGGCCCAACTTCATAAGCGTCCACAGCACCAGGCAAACCAGCGCATGAATCAGCAACAAGACGGCGGCAACGACAAGCGAGATCAAGCGGCACCCCCCTCACCGTCACCGGTGTCAGCGATGTGCTGCAGCAGCGCCACGATGTCCTCGCCGTCAACGGGCTCCACCGCAATCTGCTTTGTGCTGAGGCGCTCGCGAATAATGGGCAGATCGCACGCCTTTGCCTGGCGCATAAGCAGGTAGAGCACGTCGCCATCGACCAAGCCCGCCGCGTCGCTCTCGCGGATTGCCGACCCAATTGCGCCCACCAGCTCGCCGACAGGCTCCATGCCCGGTACCACGCGCAGGAGCAAAAAGCTGCCCATCTTGCCATCTGCCAGCGCCTG
>URUW01000106.1 GCA_900551205.1 uncultured Collinsella sp.
GCGGGCGTCGCGAAGCCGAGCGCGCCGCGGGGCTCGGAGTTCACGTGCGACATGGCCAGCGCCAGGTCGGCCGGGGCGAGCCGGTCGAACCTGATCCCGGCGCCCTTGGGCAGCAGCTTCCTGATCTCGACGTGGTTGCGCTCGCAGGCGCCCTTCTGGTCGCTGCGCCTGGGGTCGCAGTAGAACAGCCTCGTCTCGCCCGGCCCCTCGCCGAGCAGCGCCGCGATCGCCGCCTCGTCGGAGAACTCGGCGCCGTTGTCGGTGAGGACGGCGCGGAACACGCGGCGCGTCCCGTCGGCGCCGAGGATGGCCCGGACGCCCTCCAGGGCGTCCGCGACGCACCCGGCGGTCTTCTCCTCCAGCGGCAGCGCGAGCTGGAGCCTGCTGGGGCGGTGCAGCAGCGTGAGCAGGCAGGCGGAGTCCTCCCGGGCCCCCTCGACGGTGTCCATCTCCCAGGCCGCGGCGCACGCGTCCTCCCCGAGGGCGAGGAACGCGGCATGCGACCTGCGGGCGGAGTGGCGGGTCGCCGCCCGGCCCGCGGCGCGCTTCCTCGGCCTGTAGCCGACCTTGCGCCTGAGCTCCATGTTGGTCATGCCGTCGTAGCCCGCCGAGACCCAGCGGTAGATGGTCGACGGCGACAGGTTCACCGGGCCGCCGTTGCGCGCCGCCATCTGCTCGGGCGACAGCCCCCGGCGCAGGCAGTCCCTTATCGCCTCCAGCCTGGCTGCCGCGGCGGGCTCGTCGGCGTCTATCCCGCGCCTGGACGAGACGAGGACCGAGTCGGCGCACAGCTGCGCGGCCCGGGCCTCGTAGAAGACGTGCGGGCGGCGCTTGCAGCCGATCGTGCGGTACCGCCCGCACCCGTTGCAGCAGCGCGGCCACGCGGCCAGGCGCGGGCAGGCCGCCGACAGGTCGGCGGAGGCGTCCACGCGCTCGCCGCGCCTGGCCTTCGGCGCCGTCACGAACCTGTGCGACGCCACCTCGGCGCTCACCGTCGAGGGCGACCTGCCCAGCTCCCTCGCGATCTCCCTGCACGACGCCCTGCGCTCCAGCATCCTCTGGACCGTGTCCCGCTCGTGCCTCGTGAGCCTTCCGTAGGCCCTCGGGACCGCCCTTGCGGAGCCGCTTTTCTTCTTTCCGGACATGCCGTCCTCCGATCTCCCGGGGCCGGCCGATCCGGCCCTCAGGGTATCGGGTTCCCACATTCATCCGCACATGTACGGATGAATGTGGGAGGTGTTCGGATAAAGTCGATAATCAAGGCCGTTTATCGCGTATAGCTACCGTTTGCGGAATAAGTAACACTCCTTAATAAACCGTGTAGAATCTCAGATAAGCACGGAGTTTTCCAGGGAGACGCTGTCCTTTGTTGTGTGCAAGGGGCGGCGTCTCTTTGGCGCTTGGAGGCCGTTCTGCAGCAGGACGGCGGACGTGCGTCACATATTCAAAAGCCAACGTCGAGATGGGTTGTGATGATAATGGGCAAGTACGTAATCGTGGTTGAGTCTGGTTCGGATGTGACGCCGGAGCTCTGCGAGCGCTATGGCATCGTGCGCGTGCCCATGCATGTCACGATTGGTGACGAGACCGTCGAAGACGGATCGATCGACCCGCTTGAGATTTACTCGCGCTGCAACGAGTTTGGTGTGATGCCCAAGACCAGCGGTTGCTCGCCGGCGGATTTTGCGCATGTGTACGACCGCATCCACGCCGAGCGGCCCGATGCGACCATTTTGCATCTTGCGTATTCCGAGGTTACGACCTGCTCGCATCAGTCGTCGAAGATTGCGGCAAAGGGCCGCGATTACGTCTTCTCCATGGATACGCGCTTTGTGTCGGTGGGCCAGTCGCTTGTCGCCGTTGAGACCGCCAAGTATATCGAAGCCCATCCGGATGCCACCGTCGACGAGATTTTCGCCTTTACCAATTCGGTGATGGACCGCGTGCTGCTGGGCTTTGTTCCTACGGACCTTGCCTTCCTTAAGGCGGGTGGTCGCTTGTCCAACGTCGCGTTTCTTGGCGCCCATCTGCTCAAGATTAAGCCCTGCATTGAGGTAACGGGTGGCAAATTCGTGGCGACCAAGAAGCTCCGCGGCTCTATGCTCAAGTGCGCCCGTGCCTTTATTGACCACATGGTTGCGAAGGGCGATATTGATTACTCGCACATTGGTTTGGCGTATTCAGTGGGCCTTTCCGAGGAGCTGCGCGACGATATGGAAGTCTATGCGCACGACCTGGGCTTTAAGGACGTTACCTGGACTCAGGTCGGCGGCGTCATCTCGAGCCACTGCGGCCCGACCGCCTTTGGCGCGGTGCTTACGCTTAAGGCGTAGGGCCTGGCGTCTATCGATTTCTATTGCTTCGGCGGCGAGCGGGTTGTGACAACCTTCCCGCCGCTTTTGCGTGGAGTCAAATAGGACGATCAAATTGACCGCTAAACCGTTTCGCCATCAGGCGTATGGGCTAGAATGGCTCTGGCATTTTAATTGACAAAAACCAAAGAGAGGCAAGGTTGCGGGAATGGCTGAGATGACGCTTGAGGGTGTGGATGCTCATCCCGAGGACTCTGCGTATGCCCTGGGTCGCGTGCATTCGATCGAGACGATGGGAACGGTCGACGGTCCCGGCATCCGCTTTGTAGTGTTTGTTCAGGGTTGCCCCATGCGTTGTGCGTATTGTCACAATCCCGATACCTGGTCTGTTAACGGCGGCACGATGGTGACCGTCGAGCATCTCATGGACGAGTTCCAGAGCAACCATGAGTTCTACCGTAGCGGCGGCATTACCGTTTCGGGCGGCGAACCGCTCCTGCAGCCCGAGTTTTTGGCCGACCTGTTCCGTGTGATGCACAACAACCCCGATGGCCGCGTACACACCTGCCTAGACAGCTGTGGCTATGCATTTGATCCCAAGCATCCGGAGAAGTTCGATGCTGTTCTCAACGAGACCGATATGGTGCTGCTCGACATCAAGCATGCCGATCCGGTTGAGCATAAAAAGCTGACCGGTTGCGATCCTGCGCGCATCCTGGCGTTTGGCGATGAGCTTGCCCGTCGCAAGATTAAGGTTGTTATTCGCCATGTGGTGGTGCCGGGTATCACCGACACGGCGGAGGAATGCGAGAAGCTCGGTCGCCTGATCGCTCCATGGCACAACGTGGTGGGCCTGGAAATGCTGCCGTATCACACGATGGGTGTCGTCAAGTACGAGCAACTGGGTATTCCCTATAAGCTCGAGGGCGTGCCCCAGATGGATACCGCGCGCATGCCCGAGCTGCGCAACGCCGTCATGGCCGGCATGAAAAAGCGCCGTGCGGAACTCAAAAACGCCATCGGCTAGCAGCACTCATTGGGGACAGACTTAAATGAGTGCCCCGGGCACATAGTTGATCGCTAAAGAGCCCCGTCAAGTTGCGGTGGAATAGTTCTTGTGTATCGGCCTATGCCGTCCAAACAGGAACTATTTCACCGCAACTGCGTTTTGGGCAGAGATGCGCAACAGAATCGTGCCATTTGGATAAATACGCCTGTGGTTTCTTTAAAGACGCCTTAAACGGTGTCAAACAATTTGGGAAAGAAATGGCTGCTCAGTATTATGCTGCTCGTATATGAACGGGCACAATCAGGAGACCACGTGCGAAAGGGCAAATCGCGGGACGAGTATGTGCCGCAGCATGGCAGCAGATATGAGACGAAGGGCATGTCTTCGCGCGGCCTTGCCGACGCTCGCTTTCGCGGGGCGAAGATTGCCGCCATAGGAATGCTAGCGTTAGCGGTTTTTATCCTCGGAATTGCCGTTAAAACCCACGCCTTGGAGCGAACGGTGCGCTCAGATGCGTCAACGGTACAGCTGCAAAACGAGAAGGTTTCAAAGTCCAAAGCGTCGGCAGATCAAGCTCTGTCGACGGCAGATCTCAAGACGAGACTTTCGAAGGCGGACTTCAACGATATCCCTTCGGGTGATACCGTTCAAACCTTCTCGTTGGTGGATAACAAGACTCCTACCTTGGAGGATCAGAGCCTTACCTCGCTCCAGGATGCCCTGAGTCGGGCGCAGGAGCTGGGCGACGTAGGCGTAGTGTTCTACGACCTATCGAGCGGTAGGGGCGTGACGTATAACGCCGATGTCGCGGTGTATGGAGCGAGCAGTTACAAGGCGCTGTATGCGCTCTATATTTGCGAGACGTTGGTCGAATCGGGGCAGGTGTCGCTCGATTGGGCTTTAGCCACGTATGGTGGTTACAGCATGGGCTGGCAGACGGTACGCGACCTTATCGAGAATGCCGTCGTCAACTCGGACAACGATTCGTTTATCGCGTTACGCGCGGCGTTTGACCATGATGGCTATGAGGATTGGATTGCCAACCTGGGTGTTGATAACGAAACGGCACTGGATCCGATGAGTGATTTTCCGACCTACTGCCCGCGCACCTCGGCCAAGTTGTGGTGCGAGATGAGTGAGTATTTGAGCTGTGACACCGAGACGTCGCAATGGCTGTCGGGCCTTCTGACCTCTACGACCCGATCGTTTATTCGCGATGGCATTGCGGACGATCAGGTCTTGGTGCGCAACAAGGCGGGTTGGATCAGCGAGGACGGTTGCTATTCGACATGCGATGCCGGACTGATCGACGTCGACGGCCATAGCTATGTTATGAGCGTCATGACGTCGATGCCGTGGAGCGATCGCTCGAGCGAGGTTACGGCTGCGATTGCAAAGGCGCTCTATGATGTGCGGTCCTCGTTGGCCTAGCGACTTCGTAAAAAGTGAAAGAACCAAAATGCTGGTACCATACCGTGGATAAGCAATTTGCACGAATTTGGGGGGATGGCATGGCAACCATCGCGATCATAGGCGCACTCGAAAAAGAGGTTACGCAGATTAAAGAAGAACTGAACGGCGCTCATGTGTCGCAAGAGGCGGGCTTGACCGTTGTAAGCGGCGAGCTTGACGGTCTGACAGTAGTCGCCACGACCGCTGGCATGGGCACCGTGAATGCCGCCGCCGCAACGCAGCATCTCATCAGCAAATACGCCCCGCGGGCAGTTGTGTTTTCGGGTATCGCGGGCGGCCTAAACCCTAAGCTCCATATTAACGACGTGATTATTGGCAAGTGCCTGCGCTATCTGGATACTGACACGGCACTCATTGCCGAGTCGGCGCCGGGGCTCGAGGAGTTTGTCTCGACGCCGGCGTTGGTTGATGTTGCTGCCGCCGTGCTTGCCGAGCATGGATTTGTGGATGCCTCGACGGAGGAGACTTCTGCGGAGAAGGACCCCAAGCAGTTCCTGTGTGGCGCTATCGCCACGGGTGACCGCTTTGTTACGGGTGACGCCATGCGTAACGCTGCGATTGAGGCCACGCATGCCGATTGCGTCGAGATGGAGGGCGCGGCAATTGCGCACATCGCGGCCAAGAATGGTGTCGATTGCCTGGTGCTGCGCGCTATCAGCGATAATTGTGACGAGGCATATGACGCGTTTTGTGAGCGCGAGTTCGATCTGGATGAGTACGCTCGCACCGCGAGCGGCATCACGCTTGACATCGTTCGTCGTATTGCCGCCGCGCAATAGCGCGCCCGTTTTGTAAAAACCTACGACCAAGGAGTGTCCATGGCCGATTCCATTAACTATCAGCTTGCCAAGTTCGTCGCCAGCTATGGCAAGGTTTCGCAGATTCCCGAGTCCACCTGCCCCGAGGTGAGCTTTGTCGGCCGCTCCAACGTGGGCAAGTCGTCGATTATGAACAAGCTTTTTGGCCGCAAGAACCTGGTCAAGGTTTCGAGTACGCCGGGCAAAACGAGCAACATCAACTTCTTTGAGGCCGATGACGTGCATTTTGTCGACCTGCCGGGTTACGGTTTCGCCCGTCGCTCCAAAGCTGAGCGCGATCGCTGGGCCGAGCTTATCGGCGACTTCTTTGACTCCGAGCGCAGCTTTAACCTGGTTGTATCACTGGTTGACATTCGTCACGACCCCAGCAAGCTCGATCATGACATGATCGACTACCTGCAAGGCAACGAGTTCAACTTTATCGTCTGCCTCACCAAAGCCGACAAGCTCAGCCGCACCCAGCAGGCCCGCCAGTCAGCAGCCATCAAAAAGCAGCTCAACGTCCCGGCCGAGAACGTAATCATCACAAGCTCCCAAACCGGCACCGGCATCGACGAACTCAAACGCCGCATCGCCGAGGCCTGCCTCTAGTAAGGGCTCCAGCCTAGCAAGAGCCCCTACCAATAAAAGGCCATAATTTCAGCCCGGCGCCCCTTCAAAGCGTGGGTCCCTGTAGACATCGCTAGTCACGTTACCATAGGGCCACCCAGGGGCATCCCCTTAAAAACATTCCGCACTGATATTTTCTGTATTGAAGACGTCGATGATGCACCCGTATAC
>URUW01000107.1 GCA_900551205.1 uncultured Collinsella sp.
GTCGCGGTTGGGCTATTCGACGACCCGTCTGACCCCATCCACCATATCTCGCTGGCGCAGGAGCCCGACTTGGTGGTCGTGGCGCCCGCGACGGCCAATATCATCGCCAAGATGGCCAACGGCATCGCCGATGACCTCATCTCCACAACGCTGCTTGCGACACCGCGGCCCGTCGTGATCGCGCCGGCCATGAACAATGGCATGTGGAAGGCGTCGGCCACGCAGGCCAATATGGCCACGCTGTGCGAGCGCGGCGTCCACGTGGTGGGACCCGGCAGTGGCTACCTTGCCTGCGGCGACGTGGACACGGGGCGCATGAGCGAACCCGAGGAAGTCGTCGAGGCCGTCTGCGAGGTGCTCAATCCCGTGCAACAAGACCTGGCGGGCAAGCGCATCGTCATTACCGCCGGCCCCACGCATGAGCCGATTGACCCCGTGCGCTTCATTGGCAACCGTTCTTCGGGCAAGATGGGTATCGCCCTGGCGGGGGAGGCCGCACGTCGCGGTGCCGCCGTCACGCTCGTGCTGGGACCGACATCGCTCGACGTTCCCCACGGCGTGGAGTGCGTGCGCGTGCAGACCGCCGCTGAAATGCTGAAGGCAGCGCTCAGCGCCTTTCAGACGGCCGATGTGGCCATTTGTGCGGCCGCTGTCGCCGACTACACCCCCGTATCCCCTGCGGACCATAAGCTCAAAAAGGCCAACGAGCGCCTGGATCGAATCGAGCTCGTCGAGACCGTTGACATCTTGGCCGAACTTTCACGCCAAAAGGGCGATCGCCTCGTAATCGGCTTTGCAGCCGAGACTGATAACGTCGTCGAGTACGCCGAGCGCAAATTGACCCGCAAAGGCTGCGATGCCATTATCGCCAACGATGTCTCACGCGCCGATTCGGGCTTTGGAACCGACACCAACAAGGCTTGGATCGTGAGCATAGCGGGTACGCAAGAACTACCCGTACTAACAAAGCCCCAGCTCGCAGATACAATTTTGGACTTGCTTCAAAATTTGTAAAAAAGTTCTTGCGCAAGGCCAAAGTTTCGGGTTAATATACTCCCTGTTGCGAGCGAGAGCAGAGCAACAAACAAAAGCTTCGGGACGTGGCGCAGCTTGGTAGCGCACTTGACTGGGGGTCAAGGGGTCGCTGGTTCGAATCCAGTCGTCCCGACCAGAAGTTTGCAGGTCAGGCACCTAGTGCCTGACCTTTTTGTTTTAGCAATTGCTTAATATTGTTTAAGCAACAGGGTGCCAAAAATCTACCTGCGCGATAATCGCCTTTTGCGGCTACTTGCGCGTTTTGCACACGCTTGAGCCGATTTATTAACGCGATATGAATCTACATACGCGTAGCTGGTATGCAGCCGAGTACAGGCTGTATTTATCGCGGCGATTAACACAGATATAGCGACTATAACGGACAAGCGTGTCGCTGTATTTATTCCAGTAGTTCACTTGATCGGTGGACAAGTGGGCTGTTGCAACGAAACGCCACGCAGGATGGGCTCTATACGAGGACGCCGTAGGGGTCATGGCGGAGGAGTGCGGCAGGCGCTCTGAGAGCCGCTGTGTGACCCCATTTCCCCTCAACCCGACTACCTGTGCCACGAACATCAGACCGTTCGAGTAACCGCCAAAAGAAAAGCCCGCGCGAAGTTGCGCAGGCTTTTCGCTAGACAAGCTAGAAGACAGGCTAGAAGCACCAAGCGGGGCAGACGCAAAGCGAAGCGCTCGCGTCGTCGCCACGCGACGGCCTGCCAGTACCGGTGACGTCGAGGAAGTACGCAGAAAGTTTCGGTAACACCGAACGCTCCCACCATAAGCTGCTAATGGCAATGGCAGAGTTGGGATTATCGTTATTCGTCACCTTGCCCTTGAAGGCCTCGTACTGGCTACCCTCGGAGGAACTCCAGGGGTAGTCAGAGGCCCAAAGGGAAGTGAAGTCGGAGGTCCAATGGGAGGTGCAGGGCGCGATCTCGGAGTAGCTGAGAAGGAACAGCCTGTCCGAGGTCGCGGTTACGGCGGCGTTCTTATCGATTCCGCCGACGTTGTTCGTGAGCTTCCTGACGGTCTTCACCTTGGACTGGAAATCGGGCGGCATGAGGCTCCAGATCTCGCCGGAGTTCATCTTCGCACGGAGCTCCGACTTCTCCCAGCCACCGGCGTTGGTGTCGGTGGCGTTCATGCGGGGCGAAATACCCGTCGAGGTGGTGAGGAACGTCAGCCCCGCCTAGCCCGAGCCGTCGGCCAAATCGTCATGGTTGATGCCGATGATGCGGTATTCGAGCGTCTTCCCATCGGTGAGCTTCATCGTGAACTTGGTGCCGGCATCCATGGCGGCCTTCGCCTTGGCGTAGGCGGGAGACGCCTTGCCCTTCGTGGCGATGTCCTCTGCCACGGCCTTCTGCTCACCGAGCGTCCAGTCCTTCGCGTCCTTGGCGATGGCCGCCTGGACGGTCGCGGAATCGGCCCCTGTGGAGCCGCCACCGGATGTTCCACCGTCCTCGACGCCACCGGTCGCCCCGCTGTTCACCGTGTTGCCGACCAGGTTGAACTGGTTTCGGATGGCCCCGGCCACGCTGGGTCCCGCGAACACGATCACCAGGCCGATGACCGCGATAATCAGGACGTACTCGATGATAGATTGTCCACGAAGGCGGATACCTCTAGGAGATACCCCCCCCCGAAGGTTAATTGCCGCTGCATGCATATGCGACTCCCTTCGCTCAGGGTGAATAGAAACGGCTTGAGCGTAGGACTATTCCAAAAGGTTGCGCTGGACTTGCCGCAGCGGCAAAGAGTAATTAGCCCAACGTCTGCGCAGATTAACCGACCGCTCACACAATCGAATTTGTTGCTCAACAAATCCGCAGGTGAGGACAGCAGAATTGGTGTTACCGGAAGTTACGGAGGACCGCCGGTGTCGAGGCGGGCGGTCGAGAAGAAGGGACCAAAAATGAGAAGCCTGGAGCTGATAATCTTCTTCCTGCCTCTCTTGGCGATCGCCGCCAACATCTGCGGCGTAGCGGAGCTCGTTAAGATTGCCAGGGCCAAGGGGCATTACACCAATGGCGCGGGAATCCTCTGGTTCATCGGCCTTTTCGGCACCGCGCTCATGGTCGGCCTGATCGTCTGCGCTCTGCCCGACCGAGCGGCACCGGCGCCCAGCGCACAAAGGGACGAAGACGCCCTGCCCGAGGTGTAGTAATGTCGAAATACAAGATAGCCTACCGCGACGCCAACCCCTCCTGGCAGGAGCTTTGCCCTGTCAGGATGTTAGCCATCCAAGTCTCCAGAGACACCGAGACGGGAGCCTGCTTCCTCCAAACAAAGATCGTCAACGTATCGACGAAACCCATCAGCGCATAGAGTTCACTGTCGGGCTCGAGGGCGAGGGAGGGGAGACGGAGACCGTCGACTTCTCGCTCCTAGATGCCGACCTGCCCGCCGGCGAGGTGCTCAGGCCCAAGGCGGTGAGAATCAAGCTGTCTGTTATCACCGGCTCGCGTGCCGTTGTGACCCGAGCGGACGGCGAGACCTCCTTCGGCGACCCGATCGACATCGATAGCCCCGCGCCACTCGCACTCAACGGGGTCGAGGAGTCGGAACGATACCTTCAAATGCGCGGGCGTCCATTCCGAACACGACGGGTGGTGGCAGTGCGGCTGCGGTGCGGTGAACCTCAAGCGCGGTACCTGCTGGAACTGCGGCGCCGTGCGCGAGAAAATGGCGGATCTGGAAGATGCCGCGTTCCTGGATGAATCCAGAAGGGACAGGGTCTACAAGACGAGCGTCGCGATACTCGAGAAGGGCAACAGGAAGGAAGCTGAAGCCGCCAAGGAGAGCCTCGAGAGGCTGGCCGAGCAGGGCTACGGGGATTCGGGCGAGAAGGCAAGAGAGGCCGGCATGAAGATTGCGAACCTCTCGAAAAGGAGGAAGAAGATAGCCGTCGCGGGCCTCGGAAAGGATTACGCCGGGGACGTTCTTGTTGGAGTCGCTATGCAGTGTATTCGGGCTGATGTTCCAGTCGGAACAATCCAGATGGAGACTCCGACACTGCTCGGACATTCCCGTTAAGTCATATACAGCACTGAAATCGCACTTGGCACCGAGACCAGTTACGTCCACATCCGCGTCCGGAACGAATCGAAGCGGTATCCCGTTTCAAAACGTATGCGTTTCACCATGAGAGAGGGATCTGTCATGAGCTGGAAACCGAGAAAATGCGTTATCGCCTTACTGACTCTGGCGACTCTGACGTGTTTCGCCGCCTTAATCGCCGTCAATATCAAACCGCAACACGATGCTTATCCCTCATCTTTGTCCATTAAAATGGGCCAAAATTTCAGCCTCGGCCGAAACGTGAATTATTTTAACAAGCTAAAACCTAATGAGGAAAATATCTTGATGTTCTGGGCATCGTGGTGTCAGCACTGCGAATCTCTCATAGAAGATATGCAACAACTTGATAATTTCGCAGCCTTAAGGAAGAACCTTTTCACTGTTTCCGAGGACAGCACAATTGAAGAAGCCTCGGTCCATGAAGGAGACTTTCCCATATACATAGATTAAGATAAGACCGTGTATGACCAATATGAACTTGAGCATATTCCGTCCATATTCATACTGGATGATCAAGGAAACATCATCGGCTTATCCGAAGGAGAGGAAGAACCTCTTGCCTTATTAAAGAAATACGCCAAATACAACGGATATAAAGCGGAAGGAGGCGACATCAAGTAACTATCAAAGGCCAGATTAAGGAGCCATGAAGAAATGCCTGCTCTCCATCGTCTCAGCAGCTCTTTGCCTCTCCCTTGTCATGACACCATTTGTGCCCGTTGCGGCAGCCTATGCCGACGAGGGGTCTCCCGCCGAGAGCAGCGAGATCTACGTCGGAGACAACTACGACGAAAATTACGATATATCCCTTTTATATATCCCTTTTTGAGCGCGGACGCTGCACGGATTCATATTCCAAGGCGTGGTGCGATTCTCACGGATTTGCAAATAACCGCACCGTCCCTCACAAGGTCAAGCTGAACGCGAAGGAGGAGTCTTGCCTGCGCGATCCCTACCTTGCTGGCACCGCTGAAGTTATCGCCGGTCTCGTGACAACCGGTCCTGGCGGCGGCTTGTTTGCAACCGCAATGACATCGTGCCGACTTTTCACTTGCATGTTCTAAAAGGAGGTTGCCATGCTGTCGCAAAATCAATCGAGATACTTGACCACAATCGGCTTTGCCCTGCTTGCATTACTCTTTGCTAGCGACCTTTTGCTGAAACCGCCCAAGGAACTCGTTTTGCTTGCCATAGACTGCCTTTCCGCCCTTTACTTTACGGCAACCCTATTCGTCGGACTAAAGGAGAGGAAAAAAGGCGCAGTCGTCGCATCCGCCGTATGCTTGATCATAATCATTGCATCATTCTTTATCTGACACGTTGGTGATTTAGGGGCGATATCGTAGGAATACGACCGGGAGAGTCGGGACCAGATTGCCCGGGTTGCCCGGTCGGCTCGCGCGACGGTGCGGCGGTTCCACAGAAAGCTCTCCGGACTTCACGCCGTTTCTGATCGCATTGTAGACAGCCATCTCGTCTTCGCAGTCGGCGAGCACGCGGTGTGCGTCGTCGTTTTGGATGTCCAGTAAATCTCGAAGGTCCTCCATGCACCAGCGTCCGAGATTTGGCCATGCGCGTTGCGCGAGCTGATAAGTGTCGATTGCGATGTTGTAGTTAAAGTCCAAGCCAATGCCGTCCCAGGCAGAACGGCTTTGTTTCCTTGATTATCAACTTCATCCGGACACTTCCCGCATTCATCCGTGTGTGTACGGATGAATGCGGGGTTCAATACCCCGGCGGTCTGATCGGCAGGCCGCCGGGAACTCTCACTCCTCGATAAAAGCCGGCACCCGGTTAGTCCTGCGCATCTTGAAATTGCCATTTTCGTGGGAGACGTAGAGGATGCCGTCCATCCCGTCTCGCGATGCATATGAAAGGTGAACAGAACCGCAATCCGCTCCATCATTGTCGAGAAGATCGAACGAATTCGGGTCGCTCGTTGCGGCCAAACGACCACTCATACAAGAACCATCGTCATTACAGATTTGCCATTCCATGTCTTCGCCTGCAAGAATCGCCATAGACGGCCTGGTCGCACCATCGTTGACATACATCCCGTCTATGCCAAACCCATTTTCAGCGCCATCGATGAACGACTGCTCGGACCTATACCTCGCAAATGATGCACATAGCACCATTGCAAGACAAAGTACAAAGCCAACAATCGCTATCTTTGCATAGCTCTTGCCTATCATGTCATTCACCTCCCTCGTATGTATCGAGGTATTCCTGCTTGAGCGTCTGCGAGGACGACTTGATCTT
>URUW01000108.1 GCA_900551205.1 uncultured Collinsella sp.
TATCAGGACTCCCTGTCCTCGCTCAACCCCTCCATGCTCATCTCTGCCCAGATGAAGCAGCTCACCAAGCGCGGCGGCACCCGCAGCGCCGAGGAACTCCTGGAGCTCGTGGGCCTCGACCCCAAGCGTACGCTCGAGAGCTACCCGCATGAGCTTTCCGGTGGCCAGCGTCAGCGTGTCCTGATCGCTATGGCCCTTACCCGCGACCCCAAGCTGGTCATCTGCGACGAGCCCACGACCGCTCTGGACGTTACCGTCCAGAAGCAGGTCATCAAGCTGCTCAACGACCTTCAGGCCAAGCTCGGCTTTGCCATGATCTTCGTCTCGCATGACTTGGCGCTGGTCGCCGAGGTCGCCCATAACATCACGGTTATGTACGCCGGTCAGGTTATCGAGCAGGCGCCCACCAAGGAGCTGCTCACTAACCCGATCCACGAGTACACCCGCGGTCTTCTGGGCTCCGTTCTGTCCATCGAGAGCGGTTCGGGCCGTCTGCACCAGGTGCCCGGCGCCGTTCCGAGCCCGCGCGATTTCCCCAAGGGCGATCGCTTCGCGCCCCGCTCGAGCCATCCGCGCATTGGCCTGGACACCCGTCCGGTCTTCAAGCGCGTGCCCGGCACCGAGCACTTCTATTCCGAGCTCCCCGACGAGGTGCTCAAGGCAAATGGTTTGACCCCTCACGCGGAGGTGATGTAGATGAGCGAGACCGCAGTCAACGGCGTCGAGCCGATCATCTTCCTTGATGACGTCCACGTCACCTTTAGGACCCGTACCGGCTCGATTCTGCACCCCAACCTGGTTCACGCCGTCCAGGGTGTAACGATTAGGCTCATGCCCGGTCAGACGATCGGCATCGTCGGCGAGTCCGGTTGCGGTAAGTCCACCACCGCCAACGTCATGTGCGGCCTGCAGGCCCCCACGAGCGGCAAGGTCTACTTTAAGGGCAAGGACGTTACCAAACGTACCGCCGAGGACCGTCGCCACATGGGTCGCGTCATCTCGGTCGTGTTCCAGAACCCGGCCACGGCGCTCAGCCCCCGTATGGTCGTTCGCGAGCAACTGCTCGACCCCATGCGCGTCCACAACCTGGGTACCGAGGCCGAGCAGGAGAAGCGCGTCAAGGAGCTCTTGGAGCTCACCGGTCTGCCCAGCTCCGCCGCCGAGGTTCTTCCCGGCCAGCTTTCGGGCGGCCAGCGCCAGCGCGTCGCAATTGCCCGTGCCCTGTCGCTGAACCCCGATGCCATCATCGCCGACGAGCCCACCTCGGCTCTGGACGTTTCGGTTCGCGCGCAAATTCTGAACCTGCTGACCGACCTTAAGAAGGAGCTCGGCCTGGCCATGGTGTTCATCAGCCATGACATCCAGACGGTCCGCTATATCTCTGACGACATCATCGTTATGAATGGCGGCAAGATCGTCGAGCAGGGCGAGGCCAAGCAGGTCTTCCAGCACCCTCAGGACCCCTACACCAAGATGCTGCTCGGTGCTGCGCCGTCGCTGCTGCATCCCAAGCTCGGCGAGTAGCCTCGCTTTCCCTCCCGTGCGCCCGGTTCCCTTGCCGGGCGCACCTCCGTTGCGATTTCGAAAGGTTGGGTTCACGAGCCATGCCAAGTGCTCAGGAGCTACAACAGCAATTTGGTGGGTATCGGGGCGCCATGCCCCGTCCATCAGATTTCGATCTCTTTTGGAAGGACCGCATGGCCGAGGCCGACGCCGTCGGACTTGACTATGCGATCGAGACGGCATCGGTCACCGATGCCGTGACCTGCCAGCTTTTCGACCTCTGGTATACCGGCATGTGTGGCGCTCGCCTGCATGCCAAGTACCTTAAACCCGTCTCGGACGAGCCCGTGCCATTGGTACTTCAGTTCCATGGGTATCCGGGTGCAAGCCGCAGCTGGTTTGAGCAGGCGTCGTTTGCGGGCATGGGCATGGCACTCATCGCCCTCGACTGCCCCGGCCAAGGAGGTCCCTCCGAGGACATTGGTGGATTTGAGGGCACAACGGTCGCGGGCCATATCGTCGCCGGTATCGACGGCGATCCGGCCAACCTCTACTATGTCCGCTTGCACCAAGATATTCGCATCCTGTGCCGCATCGTTCGCGAGCTCGAGGGCATCGATCTTGCCCGTGTGTTTGTGAACGGCGCGTCGCAGGGCGGCGGTTTGGGCATTGCGACCTGTGCACTTAACAGCGAGCTTATCAATCGCGCCGCCATCCTCTATCCCTTCCTGTCGGATTTCCGCCTGGTCTGGGATTTGGATGCCGACGACATTGCCTACGAGGGCCTGCGCTATTGGTCTCGCTGGTTTGACGAGGACTCGACTCGTATCGACGAAGCCTATGCCAAGCTGGCGTACTTCGATTCCAAGAACTTTGCCCCTATGGTCAAATGCCCCGTGCTGTTTGGCACCGGCACAGCCGATACCGTCTGTCCGCCAGCGACGCAGTTTGCGGTCTATAACAACCTGACCTGTGAAAAGCGTCATGAGTTCTTTGAAGGCTTTGGCCACGAGGAGATTCAGGATTTTGACGATCTGATCATTCCGTTTTTCTGCAAGGGAGGGGAGGCTCATGTCTAAGTGCGAGAGCAATGTCAATGAGCTGATTGTCTCCGACCTTGTGGGGATTCCCGGAACGGTCTCGTCAAGGCTCGCTGATTTCCGGGATTGGCGCGGTGATGCTTCTGCGGATGTTTCCGAATTAGAGATAGCCGCTTCGGACCTTGAGGTTTGCGGGCCGAGTATTACGGCGATCGATTTCGCCAATCCGTATGCCCGCTACTCCGAGGTTTCCTTTGAGCTTAGTGGCGATGTGGTCCACGCGCGTTTGATCGAGCCTGCCGGTCGCGCCCGAGCATCCGAGCTTGTGCCGCTATGTCTGATGTTTCACGACATCGACCGACCCGTGCGGGGATGGCATCACATGACGAGGTTTGCGGCCATGGGATATGCCGTGCTTGCGCTGGACGATGAGGCGATTGGATCCAGCGAGCTGCAGCAGGGGATTGCCTCTCCTGCTTTTGTCAAGCGCGTCCGTTGGGGTTGCGCGATGGCGAAGGTGGCGCGCAATCTTGATGGCGTGGACCCCGACCGCATCTTTGCATGGGGCGAGGGCCTTGGCGGCGGAGTCGCGCTGGCGGTTTCTGCTCTGGACGAGCGGGGCCTCGCCTGCACGGCGGTTGCCAATCCAATTCCCGGTGGCCTCGAGGCGTTGTCGTCTCGGGTGCGTGGATCGGTGCTCATGGGCACATCGCTCATGGATGTCGTGAGCGATCCCAAGGGCCAGTTTGCCGTATTCAACGGTCTTGAGTGTGACCGGAGGCATGTCATCTATGCCAAATACGCTCATGAGCGCATCAATGCGTTCGAAAACGAAGTCATCGACTTTTTTAACCAAACGTTCTACCCGTGTTCTTTGGCCTAGACGGCCTGGACACTGCCAACAAGAGTGGGTGGCATAGGGCCGCCCGCCAGACAACTAAGGAGATTCTTGTGGCAACTCAGAAATTCACCGGCGTTATCCCTCCCGTCGTTGTTCCCGATACCGAAGATCACCAGCTCGATGTTGTCTCCTTTGAGCGCAGCATCAACCGCATGATCGATGCCGGCGTCGATGGCCTGTTCTTCCTGGGATCCTCGGGCGAGGTCGTCTTCTCCACCGACGAGCGCCGTCGCCAGATTATCGCCGAGGCCGTGCGCATCGTCGATCACCGCGTGCCTGTTCTGGTCGGCATCATCGATACCGAGACCGAGCGCATGATCGAGCACGGTAAGGTCGCTCAGGAGCTGGGCGCCGATGCGCTTGTCGCCACCTGCCCGTTCTATGCCCTGCAGGGCATGACCGAGGTCGAGGAGCACTTCCGCATCCTGCACGAGGAGCTCGACCTGCCCATCTTTGCCTATGACATTCCCGTCTGCGTTCACACCAAGCTCCCCTGGAAGCTCCTTGCCAAGCTCGGTGCCGAGGGCGTCCTTGCTGGCGTCAAGGATTCCTCGGGTGATGACGTCTCGTTCCGCTACCTCGTTCAGGAGAACGAGAAGAACGGCCATCCGATGAGCATCCTCACCGGTCACGAGGTTGTTGTCGACGGCGCTTACCTCGGTGGCGCCGACGGTTCCGTCCCGGGTCTCGCCAACGTTGAGCCCGAGGGCTACGTTCGTCAGTGGAAGGCCGCTCAGGCTGGTGACTGGGCTACCGTCAAGGCCGAGCAGGATCGCCTCAATGAGATTTCGCACATCTGGGATGTCACCTCGGGTGTCCAGGGCTATGCCGGTGGCGTCGGCGCCTTCAAGACCGCTATGAACCTCATGGGCATCTTCGACAGCCCGACCATGCCGCGCCCGGTGAAGGCCATGACCGGCGAGAACGTCGAGGCTATTAAGAAGGTCCTCCAGGACAACGGTCTCCTGTAAAGCTTTCCCAGGCACCCGACCTCGCCGTTCAACCGTGTGGCCATGACCCATTAGGTTAGTGGCCACACGGTTTCTCGGCGATCTCGGGCATCTGGATAACCTTTACTGCGCTGTGACGGCTAGCCTCACGGCGCATTTCCTGTAGTTGTTTTTATCTCCGAAGGAGAGCGACATGGAGAACAAGTACGTCTGCTCTGTCGATATCGGCGGAACTAAGATTGCGACTGCCATTATGGAGTATCCGGCTGATGGCAGCGTGCCCCATCCGGTCTTTGAAGCTGAGGTTCCCACCGAGGCCCAAGAGGGCGGTGAGGCCGTCTTCCAGCGAATCGAGGCGTCCATCAAGGCCGCTCTTGAGGCGAATCCCGATGTCGAGGTCCTCGGTGTCGGTATCGGTGCCGCGGGTGTCGTCGATCCCAAGACGGGCGCCATCGCGTATGCCAATGAGATCATGCCCGGCTGGTCCGGCGTTCAGTTGGGGCCGCGTCTGCGCGAGGATCTCGGTCTTCCCGTTGCCGTTGTGGGCGACGTGCAGGCTCATGCTCTGGGCGAGGCCCACTGGGGCGTCGGCAAGGGCAAGTTCTCCGTCTTGTGTCTTGGCATCGGTACGGGCATCGGCGGCGCATATGTCGAGAACGGCCGCGTAATGCAGGGCTTCCATGGTGCTGCCGGCCATATGGGCCACATCGAGTGCTCGGCTGCCGCCGGCATTCCCTGCGCCTGCGGGCGTTCTGGTCATCTTGAGTCGGTAGCCTCGGGCACCTCGATTGGCCGTATGTACGACGAGCGCTTCGGTCGAGTTGACCCCAGCCGTCCTTCGGTCGGTCGCGATGTGAACGACCTGTGCCGCGCGGGCGACGCAAAGGCAACCGAGGTCATCCATGACGCCGGCTTTGCGCTGGGTGCCAGCTTGGGCTCGCTTGCCAACATCTTGGATCCCGAGGTCATCGTGCTTTCGGGAGGTGTGATTCACCAGGGTCCCGATTGGCGCTCGCAGACGTGGAAGGATTCGGTGCACGAGGGCTACGCCAGCCAGGCGCTCGACCCGCTTCAGGACACGCCGATTCTCATCGGCTCTCTGGAGGGCGACGCGCCGCTTATTGGTGCTGCTGAGCATCTTCTTGCTTCGTTAAAGTAAACATAACTACCAAGTGCGCCTTCTGAGGTGCCGCAGATTGACGTGAAAGAGGAGCGAAGCGTACTTCGGTACGCGAGCGACGGTTTGAACGTCAAGGTGCGGTGTCTCAGAAGGCTATTTTGAGAAAGGTTGAGTCGAACATGACCGTTGATCCTTTGATTCAATCCCTGAAGGGCAAGCTCGTCGTGAGCGTTCAGGCCTATATGGGCGAGCCGCTTCGTACGCCCGAAACCATGGCTCAGATGTCTCGCGCCTGCGAGCTTGGCGGCGCCGCCGCTATTCGCTGCCAGGGTCTTGCCGACATCGCCGCCATTAAGGGCCGCTGCGAGGTCCCCGTCATCGGCTTGTGGAAGGATGGACACGAGGGCGTCTACATCACGCCGACGCTGCGTCATGCTCGCGCCTGCGTTGCAGCCGGTGCCGACATCGTGGCAATTGACGCCACTGATCGCCCACGTCCCGATGGCAAGACCGTCGAGGACACCTTCCGTCCGCTGCACGAGGAGGGTGTGCTCCTGATGGCCGACTGTGCCACCATCGAGGACATTCGCCGTGCGGTTGATATGGGGTTCGACCTTGTATCCACCACGCTTTCTCATGGTGTCGCCGCCATCGACTGCACCATGGCCGATGGCCCCGATCTGCCGCTCCTGCGTCAGGCGACC